>JBGSRE010000031.1:0-3281 GCA_041737755.1 Oligoflexus sp. | reverse complement strand
GCCGAGGGTCGTCTCCTCCTTGGTGGCTTGATCATGCATCGTAAACCCGACATCGCCATGCTTTATCTGCAGTTGGCTAAAGAGTATTTTCAGCTGCGCAATTGGAAATTTCACATGCATCTTTGTGAAAAACAACTCAACATGCAAAAATTGGTTCAGCGTAATATCCAAACAGGCGACAATGTATTCCATCGTCAGACCACCTTATCGAACAAACACGGGATGGGTATTCGACAGCAGATTGAGATCCAATCGTTGCTGCAGGTTCTTCTCAATCTCAGCGCTATTTCGGATCGTGAGGTTTTGTTTCAAGCCATCATGGAAGCGCTTTGCCAAGCAACGGGGTCTGAACTTGCCCTGCTGATCTTCAGGAATGGAGAACTATGGGTTCCGCTGGTAGGGCATAATGTTGTGCTGCAGTCAGGCGATCTATTCAGCAGTCGGGTGGACCGATGCTTCATGGATAGCAGCATCCAGGCGAGAATAAGGGAGCCGCTGATCCGCCATGCTGATAAGCTTGCGAGTGAGCGGCTTGCGACGAGAGGCTCAGCCATGATGGTGCCTTTGGTTTACGAAGGCCGTATCTATGGATATTGTTACCTTGCAAACACCCAAATCTATGAACTCTTTGACGAGCAGAGTATCAAGATCGCCGCTCCTATTGCCACGCAGGGCGCGATAGCTTTCCACAATATTACCCTCAATGCTGAGCTGGCCAACGAACGCGACCAACTTGCCAGCCTTCATCAGACCTTGGAACAGCGGGTGGTCGATCAGACTCGTGATATCAAAAGCATTCTGCAGCATATCAAAATGGGCATCTGCACTGTATCAGGTCAAGAAGGGTCAATTAACAAAGATTATTCGCTCTTTATGGAGAAGCTGCTCAGGAAAACCGATCTGAATGAAGAGATTCTTCTGCCTCTGCTGCTCGATTCCAGCGATCTGAGCGCAGAAGAAAAGGACCAGGCAAAGAGCGCCCTCGTGGCCAGTCTTAACGAACTCGAGGCTGCCTTCTACATCAACGAGCATATCCTGCCGCGATCCATCCACGGAGCCGATAGCGGAGGCGTGCCCTATGCGTTGGAACTGGATTGGATCCCCATCAGCAACGACAGCCACACAGTCGAAAAAGTCCTGGTTACAATCAATGATGTGACCGCCCTTCGAGGTCTGGAACAACAGGCTTTTCAAAAAGACCAGGAGCTGCGCATAATCAGTGAGATCCTGGGCTGCAGCCCTCGAGAATGGCTACTCTTTGTCAATAGCAGTCAGCATCTTTTAAAGCAGAACAAAAGCTATCTTGAAGAGCTTGCAGCGGGTCAACCGGCCTCGACCATTCTGCGCAAGATGTTCCTAAATTTTCATACGATCAAAGGCAATGCGCGCGCTTTGGGCTGCCGATTTATGAGCGAGACGATTCATGGTATTGAACAATATTTTTCCCAGATTACGCGTCGGCCCGAAAAAGACATAGAGTGGTCCCGAATACGCGAATATTGGGCGACAGTGGCCGCTACTGTCGACATGTACCAACGCATTGCGGAAGATAAACTGGGGCGAAGCAGTCAAGGCAAGCAGAATGTCCTTATCGAGCGGGAGCAGCTCAGCAACATCTATGGCATCTTAATGAGCGTGGAAAGCCAAAGCCCGCGTCCATTACAAGCGACATCGCAAGCCCTCGGTGCTGTTCGTAATGCACTCTTCCATTCCGTTCAATCAACGTTTCAGCTCATTTTCTCGGGGATTGCGACCCTGGCGCTGGATTTGGGCAAGGCTAAACCCAAGGTCCACCTCAACCTGCCACTTATCTGGGTGACCGAGCAAAGTGACGAAATTCTGCGCAATAGCTTTGTGCATCTGGTACGCAATGCCATGGACCATGGCATCGAAGCACCCGACGTGCGTTTAAGCCAAGGCAAAGCGGCAGAAGGGATGATCGATTTGAGCGCCCAGCTCCGTGGCTCATCCCTCGAGATACGACTACGGGACGATGGCCAGGGTTTAAATCTCGATAGGCTGCTTGGCATCGGTCTGGAACGTGGCTTAATCAACGAGATGCAGGCGCAGGACCCCGAGCGCGTCGCTTCGCTGATTTTCCTGGACGACCTGAGTACCTCAGAAAGGGCCAGCGAGATCTCGGGCCGTGGCGTGGGCTTGACGGCCGTCGCCGAATATATTCAGCGTTCGGGAGGGTCCATTGCAATTGAACTTCTGGATCATAGCCGAGCCGCGCCAGGCTTTCGCCCTTTCGCTTTCATCATCAACCTTCCGATTGAACTCTTCCAGATCGATTCGCAGCCTTATCGGTCCAGCAGCGTCGGATGAAACAGAGGTTTCTCTTTCCAGGAGGCGTTAGGAAATCCAAACCCCATCAACGCCTTATGTATGCTCGACGATTGATCGCAAGCCCAAGGGTGATCAGGCTCACCGGCTCGGATTGAAACTGAACCGCCGCTCTATCTTTGGTGTTGAGTATATTTCTAAGAATCATCGATGGATGACATAAAAAGACAAGGATTCCTCTATGGTTTCAGCGCCTCGGAAAATCTGTGCGAGAAGCAGGTTCTGCAACCACGTAAAGATCCCATTTATCGACAAGGTGATCGGCCGCATCAATCTGTGAATCCAGCAAACTGGATGTTAAGGTTGAACCAGGACCAATTCCTTAGCAAGCCTTAGGAAATAGCCCACACAAATATCCCTTAAAATTATGACCCTTCAATAAGCAAAGATCTTTCGTAAATGCCAGCAGCGCCTCCGGCCCGAGCCGGCATCAAGATGAAAATTCTCTGTGATGATTGGTGCTAGGAGGCTGCAATAGTCTCGACTCGGCAACGAGGCCTATTGAGTCCGCGTAAAAAATTAGCCCAATTGCAATATGGGATATGTGGGTATTGCCCTGAGTGTTTTGCAGGTAAAACTTGGACTTTAGCCATAGACTGAAATTTCCAGCCTTATCAGCACATCTCAAAGGTCAAGTAGCCGAAAGCGGTAGCGTTGTTTAGATTGCCAACAGGCGATCACTCTGCAGCAAGGTTTGGACCAAACTATCGATTTCTATACGGAGCAACTGAGCAAGTATCTGCCAGTCTAGGCAGCCCATGATCACGTGGCCACAGCCAGTTGATGAAGACCCTTAGCTAGTTTCTGGCGCTTAAGCGCCAGAAACTATCCAGAGCGTAGCGATGGATCTCGTCGATTACAAGTAAAGCCTGCACCTATAATTCGTCATATAATTCCCGCCTATCGTAATTCATAGCATCAATCAAAGCATCCTT
>JBGSRE010000989.1:0-10134 GCA_041737755.1 Oligoflexus sp. | reverse complement strand
GCCCTCGGAAACTTTAGGGACTGCCGTTGGGATCGAGCGACATGCGATAGCTAATCGAACCGATGTGATAGCTAAAGCCGAGCTTGGAAATACACTGTACACTGGTCGAATTTGCCGGACATGGCCAGACTGCTTGATCAGCAGCGGCAATGTCACCGCTGACGATACCTTCGTTAAAAGTAATAGTCTTGATACTCAGATCACCGCCTTCGTGATTCAAGCTATAACTACCGTCCATGTTGAATTCGTTTACAGCACTTTTCAATCCGGTTATGTCTGTGACTTCACGGAAAGCGGCAAGAGTCTTGTCATAGAAATAGAATTTTGCTTGGAATCCGGTAGCAACGCCAGAATCATTGACGATCACCTTTATCGCTGGGATGTAGATGATAGGATCGCCATCAGAATCGTAGGGCGCCGCTGAGGAGAGATCCCACCGACCCTTTTCTGTACCAGCTACTTTCAAACGCCAGATGCCACCAGGTGTTTTACCTTTGAGGTTTTCGCCCAACTGCAACTGAAATTCCTTGTCGCTTTCATTTTTGGCCCTGGTATACATACCGCCGCCGGTAGATACTTCCTTGCTGCATGAAATTTCGCCATATTGCGATGCGCGCTTGTAACTTCCACCAGCGTTGGTGTAGGGATTTGTGGTACTGAATGTTTGTCCGGCGGTTGTCGAAACGATATCGGTGGGTGGATACCATTCCACGGCTTTGGTAGGAGTTGCTGAATAAGCTGTGCCAGTGGTATCGCTAGAATTGGTCGGGTTGGGAGGGCAGGTTTCACCCCAGGTAGCACCAATATCGTTTGGTGCGATATAGTAGCCGCCGCCATTGAACGCAATTCCGCTTGGCGTTGTGAACTTATTAACTGTGCTTGCAAGATCGGTGTTTCCGTAGCTGAACCAAGGCGTCACGCGGGCGACTTTCCCAGGGTTCATCCAGGTGTTTTTCAGGAATTTCAGGGTTTGGCTCGCACCTGCCAGTTCTTGGATCACTGACTCGGCAAGATCCAAGGAGTCGGCCGCAGTAAGATTCGATGTGGCTTCATCGCCGGAACCAGTGATGAGTCCCAACGACAAATCACCTTTTAATGCTTCACCGGGCAACATTTTTAAGGAAGATCCCGAAGTCGGCAAACCAATAAACTGCATGGATGCTGCTTCTGCTTCGAGCTTGCCGCTCTTATCGTAACTGACAAGAACATAGCGCATGTTTGGGTTTTCTTGCAGCTTTTCGATTTCTTCGCTCAGGGCTTCGATCAGTTCAGCATTGCTCATCACGTCAATTTCATTAGCATTTTCCGGGAAAGCCGACTTAGCTTTGTCCTTGTCCACAATGCCATCGACTATGATAGATTTCAATTTTTCCAGCCGGTTTCGATCGATATTCACAGTAAATGATCCATCAGTCGCCAACTCAATCTCTTCGGGATCACTTGCTAATTTCGAATAATTATCCAAAGTAAAAAGGATAAGGCCCTTTTCCGTTCCCGCTAGTCTCGCGCGGATTCCCAAGTCCAAATTGAGTGTTCCGGCAACTGCCAGACTGTTTGCGGTATTGGCGGTCACAGATCCTTCGGTCGTCGAACTAGTGTCTGCTGTAGAGTCAGATTTCTTAGCATTCCCACAAGCAGGAACCAACTGCAAAGCGGCTAGTACCAAGCCGGCTTTCATAAGTGAATTTTTCAACGTGAAGTCCTTCCAAACGAGATGGTCACCACTAGGTGAATAAGATTTCTAAGCATTTTTCGATCGGTATTCGGGTGACAGACTTAAGTTCCATTTCAATTCTCTTATCATTTCATTGCGTTACCTGAGTATCATGATGATGTCAGCAGACCTGTGACTTGGAATGATGAGACCTGCACTGTTTTTTCAATTCTTTTTGACTTTTAGTCGAAAATAGAGGCCTGTCATCGATCCGAATAAGACTTGGAAATAATACGTAGGCGGAGAATATCAGATGGCTCAAAGACTCTCTGTGCATTGCCAAATTCTCCCCGCTGCGGCGTTGTTGGTCGCTTTGATACCGATCAAAGCATGTTCGCGATAGCTTATTCCTCCCTATAACTATAAGTTAGGAATTGTCTCTTACAGAGGACGTCGCCTGGACGGATCTGTGATTCATATAGGTATCGTATGAAATCCATACGAATGTTGTATTTTACTTTCTCTGCGAGACAACCCATCGTGGATGTATTGATTGCGGCGGTGATGAATGCGGGCTCTGTGCTCATTACGCCCAAGGAATTGAACTACCCTTTGCGCTATATCTTGGGATCTAGGTCTGCCTCGGCGCGAATGTATTTGTCCGAGAATTTCCTCACTTTCTTAGACACTGAAATCCACAGCAGAAATTCGATTACCGCTATCCTAGGAGCGACTGTTGAACTTGAATGTAAAAAACTGGATCACTAAATTCTTAAGCCCAAGGCAACAGCTTGAAGAGTCTATAGAGCCGGAGCTGCCTATCCTTAGGAAAGCTGAGCTGTTCGACGTTGTTGCCAATTTACGCCGTCCACTGGTGGTATTTGTAGACTATGATGGTACACTTTTTCCGATCGTTCGAAGACCTGAATTGGCTTCTCCGGATTCTAGTCTTATGATGCTGCTTAAAAAGCTCAGCCGAACTCCAGGTGTTGAACTGCATATCATCAGCGGTCGACGTTTTGAGGAGCTTTTTCAATGGTTTCACAAGATCCCTATACACATCCATGCTGAACATGGCGGTATATCTTACGATCCCGTTTTGAAACGAAAAAATTTTGTGCTGGAACCGACGCTTGATCCTCATCTCATGCAAAATGTCCAAACATTGTTTGAATCTTTCAAAAAGCAACATCCTGGAATTTTGATCGAGCACAAATCATACTCGACTGTGCTGCACTATCGTATGGCGGACATCGATGATCATGAAGCTCAGATGAATCTTTGGAAACATGACATTCAAACTTTAGTAGGTGTAGAGAACATAGATATCATGGAAGGTGACAAATATTTAGAGGTTCGCATCAAGGGAATTTGCAAATCCCAAGTCTTCCAAAGAAGAGTTCAGCGTTCCAGTGATTCACAATTTGTTGTCATCGGTAGTAACTGTCTGGAGGACGAAATACTTCGGAGTCTTAAGGAACCGTGTCTCACCTTGAGCGTCGGCGACAAAGGCTCATTAGCTCATCACATTTTGAGGGACAGCGCCATGGCGCGAGAGTTCATCCGAGTTCTGGACGGACATTTCAATAACGATAGAACAAGCGCTGCGCTGAATACATTGCTTTCCAGTCGCGCATCTGAGCTGTGATTTGCAATTCTTCATAATTTTAACAAAGTCAACCCTACACCTTTTTCCTCGATCTATGGAGCAAGACCAGACATCTGCTGGTTGCTGCATTTTTGACTTCTCAACATGAATCGGTAATCGGTTAATATCCTTAAATTAATCATATCTTGAAAAGGTGTGATCGATAGATTTTTCATATTGAATGAATTAGATATATATATTTTTCAGCAGCGGATGAGAAGCCGATGCTAATGCTGTTGCGGAGCTGATTAAGGAGAATCTATGAGTCGACTCTATATCGTATCCCATCGATTGCCATTCACGGCAACCTTGGAAAACGACGAAGTGCGATTGAAGCCGTCGGTTGGAGGACTGGCATCAGGTCTTTTACCATTGCTAGGGAAGGATGTTTGTTGGTTGGGATGGGACGGTATGCCTCAGAAGCTCAACAAACAGCAGAGAATGCAAGTGCAAGATGCCTTCCGTCAGGAAGGTTGTGAGAGTTTAAGACTGCCGAATCGTCCACATCATGCCTTCTATAGCGATGTGTCAAACGGAGTCTTCTGGCCTTTGTATCACAATCAAACGGGTCATCTGCCTTTAACTCTACCCCAGTGGTCTGATTACCAACTTATCAATCGTTTCTTTGCTGATCGATTGACGGAATTAGTTCGACCAGGCGATACAGTGTGGATTCACGACTATCATCTTCAATTGCTTCCGAAAATGATTCGGGATCGGGATCTTGGTGTTGCGATTTCATTCTTCATGCATATTCCTTTTCCCCCCACAGAAATCTTTCGAATGTTGCCGATTCGCGAAGAGATTTTGGAAGGAATACTTGGAGCTGATACCATAGGGTTTCATACTCAGGGCTATGTGGACTATTTTAAACGTTCAGTGGAAAGCATCAATTTCTACCCGCGTGTGCCTGGAGGATTGCTTGTCGAAGGACGTCGGATCGAAGTTGTTTCCGCGCCTCTCGGTGTCGATGGCGAACGATGGGAGCAACTGGCACAAGCCGAAAAAAGTGGCCCATTGGTTGAATTGATCGATAAAATGCGCTCGGAAAATCCAAATCTTCAGATTTTTCTATCTGTCGATAGGTTGGACTACACAAAAGGATTGGTGCGTAAACTGTTGGCTTTGGAAAATCTCTTCGATAACTATCCGGAGTTGCGTGAACAACTGACTCTCATACAGATCGCACCGGTTTCTCGAGACGATGTGGCAGCCTATAGACGCTGTAAAATGCAAGTGGAGCAGATGATTGGTTCTATAAACGGGAAATACGGATTTCCTGGTTACCAGCCGATTCACTATTTTGCCTCTGGATTTGAGAGTGAAGAATTGGCACAAGCCTACCGACAGGCTAATGCTCTGCTTGTGACCCCGCTGTTGGATGGTATGAATCTTGTTGCTAAAGAATATGTCGCAGCTCAAATCGAACTCGATGGAATTCTCATTTTGAGTGAGTTCGCTGGAGCGGCCGACGAGATGACCGAAGCACTCACGGTCAACCCTTACGACATTAAGGGAACCGCTAACGCTATGTATAGAGCGTTTACCCTTCCTGCAGAGGAGAGGCGTCAGCGTATGAAGAAGCTCAGGGATGACGTCATGAAATTTAAAACGAATCATTGGGTGCAACAATTTCTTGGTTCAGTGAAAGAAAATATTCAACCCAATCTGCATTAAAACCGCAGGATTTCGTACAGTCCCACGAGCTCGCTGAAATCGCTGTTCAAATTCAGAAGCCTTTGGTGTTAGTAGAATCTTGAATTCTGCACAGCCCGTAAACGGCATCACTCAAGGGTTGCAATATTTACAAATCCAATATAATTCTATATTCTGGTGATTCTGGCTATTTTATTCCGGACCTATGGTGTAGCCCTTGTTCTCACGACCGCCTTCAAACACCAGATTTCTCAAAAAATCTTTATAGCCTCGGACAAAATCAATGAAGAACCTTACTTTCTTGCAAACGTTATATGATAGGGCTTCTTTGCAACGCCTTTTTGTCAAAACTCCCTACATTATTGCAGCTATCATCGCTGGATTGATTTCGGTGGGTTTTGGGAGCGCTATTGACATCATCACTGAGTATTCAAGTGCATGGTTGCTTCGCCTACCTTACCTCTTTCTTGTTATAACCCCAGTAGCGTTTGTATTTGCACGTTGGATTGTTCAAGTCTTAGGGCCGGCAGCTGCGGGTAGCGGGATTCCTCAGGTCATGGCAAGTCTGCAGCTGCATGGCAGACCTGGAGTCGGATACGGTAAGCTTTTAAGTTTCAGAGTTCTCTTGGCGAAAATTTTGAGCTGCTCCGTCTGCCTCTTGGGTGGAGGACTTGTCGGTCGCGAAGGCCCTATGGTGCAGATTTCTGCAATCATTTTTCTTGGAGTAGGTCGCTTATTCCGAAAATATTTGCCTAAGGTCGACGATTATAGTCTGATAGTTGCTGGTGGTGCCGCAGGTGTCGCGGCGGCATTCAACACTCCTCTGGGTGGAATTGTATTTGCAATCGAAGAGCTAATCGACCAGCATTTTGCCAAAGTGAAATCAGCTCTCATCGTTGGAGTGATCATTGCAGGTATGGTCGCTCAAAGTATCGTTGGTCCTTATCTTTATCTTGGTACGGTCAAACTGGAAACCCCAGGAATCAGTTTCCTTGGGCCGATGTTTTTTATAAGCATATCACTGGGTATACTCGGTGGCTTTTTTGGGAAGGTGCTCATTAAAGTACAGATGAAGATTCGGGATTGGATTCCCCTTCGCCGTCTGCAGTGGGCCTTCATATGTGGACTCTTGGTGGCGATTGGAATGGTACTCATGCATAGAGAAGCTCAATATGCAGTGGGTGGTGGAACAAATCTGATTCGAGATATCCTATGGAATTCACAATCTGTACCTCTTGGTCTCCTAGTAGAGAGGTACATTGGAACTTTGTTCAGCTTTCTATCGGGATGTGCTGGTGGTATTTTTGCTCCATCTCTTGCCTTTGGGGCGGCTTTAGGGAAAAGTACCGAGGTGCTTTTTTCTGGTTACGATCCTGTTGCGCTTACGTTGATAGGGATGGTTAGCTTTCTTGCTTCAGTGACCAGAGCTCCATTTACTGCTATGGTTCTTGTCGCTGAAATGTCTGATTGCCACAGCCTTGCACTGTTTCTCTTGTTGGCTAGTCTTTTTGCAGTTGGAGTGGCAAAGATCATCGAGCCCATTTCCTACTATCACTTTCAATCCGAGATATACCTGAGTCAGATAGCGCCGCCAACCAAAGTAGATCCGATTTTGGAGCCTGTTTCGCAGCACTACTGAGCAGAATGCCTGGAGTCTATGGAGATAGAGGACGATAGACCCTATGAATATCACTGGCACGAAAGATGGCCACAGCGTGGAGTGGTTGTACGTCTGTCGAATGGGTTCTGACTTTATTCGCAGTATTAAAAATTGGTATTTTGGCTATTGAAGCTTTTAGAGGGAAAGCGAGCAAAGTGCAGTTAACGGATATCATGCATTTTGTGTTCAAATCTACGTGAAAAGGAAAATAATAGATATATAAAAGCTATTGAATTGATAATTATTTCGTATTTTACTTATCATTTGGAATGACGGACACTTGATCTTACGCACCTCCTAGGGCGGACCACATAATGTGAAATGACCTCTTTCATTCAATAGCGAGGCAGCACGGATTTTAATTCGGCTGCCGTTTTCTTTGGACCTATCTGCGAGGTATAAGAACGCTACTTTGGAAGTCTTTGGACCAATAGTCAAGTATTGGGAAGTGTGACATTCGAGTTGCGCTGCGTGTTCGAAAGATCACAATTCTAAGGTTGCTTGCTATGACGGTAATTGAGCGTTTGTCCAGATTTTTTTACAGTCTTCCTAAGCTAAACGGTAAAACAGGTTTAAAGAAGTTAATTCAAATATTTTTTCTAGTTCTAGGAAGTATCTTAGCAGCCGTCATGGGTGGATTCTTAATTGCAATTACACTCATTGCAAGTCCATTAATCACAGTACTGATTCTGCTCTTTCTAATAGGGTATGGCCTTGTGGTGGTTTTTTCGAAATAGAAGTAGCTCTTCAAATTTTTGAAGTGTCTCATGCACTACAAAATCGCTGCAATTGTCCAAAGTCGAATCTTGGGCTATTGGCTCTTGAAAGCTTTGTTACTAACTTTGATGAGCACTTTCGCTCAAGTTCTTGATCAAAAGCATGGGCTTCATGTAACGACTTGGTCCCAAGTGAAGTCAGGGTATCCCACTGCTTCGAAGTGGAAACTTCGCGGACCTATCGCATACGTCAAATCCTGACAGTGGAGAAGGCTTAGAAGTTGATCACTGGATTTTGGAACATTTTGCTAGATTGGCGAATTGATGCAGTACAAAAATAGACCAGAAAGCGCTTTTTGCCGACTAGGTATTATTAGCTACGACAAGCAGCTCTTGTCGTTATGTCGTACGACGGCTCTTAGCTATGGAGTTGATGTAAAGATATTCAGCTCTTTGGCTGAGTTCTGTGTTCGAGAGAGCTCAGGATCTATGTTGGTGCTCGTCATAGATATGGATGCGAATTCAGATCGATGCGAAGATATTAGCAATCGCCTCGAAAATTTGACGAATATTCCTTCTGTTATATTGGTGGGTGGCACGGACTTGTCACCATGGAATTCAGCTCTTATCCCGAAATATGTGAAGCGAGTTATTGTAAGGGAGGGAGGGCATCAATCGCTTAGAAAGGCATTGCGTGACCTATTGTCTTCCACCTTTACTACGTCATCACGCTCTTTAAATACGGAATAGACTTTCCAAAATGTTCAGTTTCCAGAGGTGGAAGATTCGATACTTTTGTTCATGTGAACCGACGAAGAGGAACGAAATGTCATCTGTATCCATTCTCTTTACGATATGCCTGGATTTCGCACCTATCATTGCGGCCAATGAGTCAGTGGCTACTTCTGAGTCTTTGCAAAGCAGATACAAGTTGGAAAATGGTTCGGCCTGCATTGGCAAGGAATGCGACCTGCAAACACCTGACAAAAAGAAGCAGTATAAAATTCGTCGTTTCAAAGAGTATGCTGGCTGGTATCTCATGCCTTTTCCGCTGCCCAAGCTGCATCGCAAAGGAGCAGTTCAAAATTTGGGTACAGCGACAGAGTTCCACTACTTAACTTTAGAGTAACGTTAACAGGCATGGAAGTCATTGAACCGTTCAATATCCTGCTAGCTCTGAATTCAGAGTATATAGAACCGATGATGAAGGTGCGCTCTGTATACTGCGATTCGGTCACGCTATCGGAATTTTCTCTTCACTCAGCTACGAATGAGTTGGTGGGGATTTGGATTTGAATAGCCTCAGATAGTCGCGTATTTCTCCGTTAACAAGATCCACCTGACGCTTCTTAAGCACAATCTGAAAAATGGAATGATTCCACAATGACGGGCTTTCGCCAAGTTTGATGAGGGCGCCAGTCGTCAATTCCTTCTGAATGTAGGGTTTTGGCAGAAAAGCCATACCGAGACCTTCAACTGTGGCACGTACCACGGCCGATAGGATATCACTTTCAAAAACAACAGATTGACGGATCTTTGCTTTCTGCAAATATATTTCAGTTTCTACTCGCAGTTTTTGATCTTCACTTGGCAGGACCAAGCCAATATTTAGATGATTCAAAGTCTTTGCTAAGGATTCCTTTGGTAGATTTCCTTTATGATGTTGCAGTGTGTCCGGCGAAACAACAGCCAAGACAGGCATGGGAATCTCTGCAAGTACCGAAAAATCATCGCCATGGGCCATATGATTGCTCAATAGCACATCCAGTTCCTTCCATAAGAGTTCATCGAGAAGCAGACGATGCTTTCCAGATCGCATCCTGACCTGCATGCTTTGGTTCATGAGATCTTTTCGAAAGATATGGCGCATGAGATGAACGACGAAAGGGCGCTCCAGTTCTTCAGAAACACCAATACGAATTTGCTTCTGAACTCGTGTTTCACGACTTGCCAGGAAATCATCCAGTTCTTCTACTGGCTCAAACATCTTTCGGCAGATTGAGTACATAACTTCGCCGTCTTGGGTTAAGGCAATGCCTCGTCCTATTTTTTTGAATAGCGTGCGGCTGATATGGGCTTCCAATGCTTTGATTTGGGTGCTGAGCGAAGGCTGCGCAATCCTGAGATATTTAGCGGCATTGATGACACCTCCGAGTCTGGCCACGGTATAAAAATAGTATAGGTGATTGTAGTTGAACATAGATCCTCCTTGCCGCAATTTTGTAACAATACATTCAAAATTCGTATGAAAGCTATACAAATTGAGTCTTGTTTAGATCAAAAAGGACATTGTCAGAGAGAAGCTGCGAGGGATCGCATATAGTTTCGATAGGGGTTAATTAATTTATTGCGATGATACTTCAGAGTTTTGAACTGTGACTCAGAGAAAGGATTATCATCACTCACTCGAGGTCTTTCAAAAATTTGAGCGAGGCCTTGTGCTGCAAGAAGTTCAACCGTATTGGTAGCAGTCATAGGGGTACCACGATCAGAATGTATCGTCAACCGATTCGTCTCTTCAATTCCTTGCTGACGAATAGCTTCGCGGATAAAGTGCTGAGCTCGATCAGAATTTTCTTCGTGAGTAATCATCAAACCAACAATGAAGCGACTGATGACATCGATCATCACGTAGAGAAAAAAGTACTTCTGTTCTGGGGATTTATGCTGCGAGCCTAAACTCTGTCACCAGGTCGCTCAATACTTGCGACTTGTTGATTTTCAGATTTTTTGATATCAGGCGATTCTTCCTTGCAGCCATCTGAACAATCAGCAATGATGCTGCCGATTCATTGGTGGG
>JBGSRE010000975.1:0-5081 GCA_041737755.1 Oligoflexus sp. | reverse complement strand
GACCAGATAGTGTCGTTAGGGTTTTTGTACTGAGTGGTGCTTAAACTTTTTTCTCTAATTCTGCCATGGACCTACCTTAATCAAATCAGGCAATCGTCACAGTTATCGGCAGATAGAGACTGGATTTGAGCTGGAAAGCACAAAGAGCTGAGACTGCTGGAACTTGCGGCTAAAATTGCAGGGCAATTGCTGGCTCCCGCATTTCTTACGAGTCGATAAGATTTGGCAGAGTATAGCGGGAGACTGCAGGGAAAAAACAGCAAGGCTCGCGGCTCCACTCGACCTTGCTCATGTACCAATATTTACAGCACGCCACGCCGCTTTTGATCGCGTTCGATGGCGCGAAACAAAGCTCCGAAATTGCCTTCGCCAAAGCCAAGATTGTTGTGTCTTTGGATGAATTCAAAGAAGATCGGGCCGATGACATTTTCCGTGAAAATTTGCACCAGGTATCCGCTTTCATCGCCATCGACCAGAAGGTTATAATCCCGAATCTTTTGTTTATCCTCTTTCAACTGAGGCACGCGTTTGAAAGCCATTTCATAGTAGTCAGCATCGATGTCGAGAGTTTTCAGACCCTCAACCTTCATCTCGTCCATGACCTTGATGATATTGGAAGTGAGGAGTGCGATATGCTGGATCCCCTCCCCTTTATACTCATTCAAATATTCATTGATTTGTGATTTGGCTTCCGTACCTTCATTGATCGGAATGCAGAAGGATCCACAAGGGGAGCGAAGCGCATAGGATTTCAAACCCGTCTGATCACCGCGAATATCGAAATAACGGATCTCCTGGAAACCGAACACTTCTTTGTAGAACTCAGCCAACGGCATCAGTTGATCTTTGTAAACATTGTTCGTCAAGTGATCGACCAGGGCAAAACCTTTGGATGGCACCAGATCAGGCTTGGCCAAATCCTCGAAGCCGAGACGTTCCCAGCGATCTTTTTCGTTATGAAAATCGATCAAATAAATCAAACTGTCGCCAACCCCTTGAATGGCAGGAACAGGTTGACCATTGCGATCCAAATAATCGGATTGTTCGGCTCTCTTGGCTCCGCGTGAAACGGCAGCTTCCAGGGCGAATTTTGCATCCTTGACTCGCCATCCCGTGGATGATGCACAGGGGCCATGTTCCGTGTTGAACTTGGCAGCAAAGGAAGAAGGGTCTTTGTTCACTAAGAAGTGAATATCATTCTGCTTATAGTAATCGATTTTTTTGGTTTTATGCTGCTTGATGCGCGAAAAGCCGAGCTTCGTAAATAGCTCATGCAATTTTTCCGGTTGCTTGCTGCTGAATTCTATAAAATCAAAACCAGTAATGCCAGTAGGATTGTTTACCATGGGGGCGACTCCTCGTTACTTGGTGTTTTGGTTCCAGTGGTGTTGGATAGAAAGCGTTCCATGATCACATCCGGCATGCGGATCGGCCGATTTTGGGCATTCAAGGCCACGATCGTGATCTGACCTGTGACTAGGAGACGCCTTTGCCCATTGGATTCCAGCACGTAGGCATTTTGTTCAAAGGGTATGGCCGGGGATCGGGAGTACTGGCCTTCGGAAATCACCACAATCTGATCCCCATGCTGGGCAGGGGAACGGTATTCCAGCGAGGCTTTACTCACCACGAAATGAAAACCTTGATCGTAGAGTTCCTTGAGAAAGCGAATCCCGATCACATGCTCTCGGGCTCTTTCAAAAAATTTCAAATAATTGGCGTGATAGACAAAGCCGGACAGATCCGTGTCCTCGTAGTAAACGGAAAACTCGATCTGTCCGCGAATGGTTCCTGAATCAGCCAAGGTATTTGCCATAGAGAAGAGCGAGATCCTTTTTCTTTTGCGCCGGAATCATATCCAAAGCGGTAATAATTGCGTATCGAGCCGCTTCAAAGGTCCGGCTCTCATGTTTTTCAGGCAGTATGCTCAGCAGTTCTTTGATGATGCTATTGGCCTTCTCGCTGTTGGCTTTTAAAACAGCCAGAACCGCGTCCACTGACACATCAGCTTCACTCTCGTGCCAGCAATCATAGTCTGTGGCGAGGGCCAGCATCCCATAGGCCATTTCAGCTTCTCGTACTAACTTGGCTTCGGGAATAGCAGTCATGCCGATCACACTGGGCTTCAGTGTCTCCCGATAGTGAAAGGATTCGGCGCGGGTTGAAAATTGGGGACCTTCGATGCAGACATAAGTTCCGCCGACATGCACCTTTTCCGAATACTTTCGGGCAGCCTTTTCAATCCAACTGCAGAGATCGGGACAGAAGGGATCAGCGAACTCTACGTGGCCTGCGATACCCTCGCCAAAGAATGTCGAGGCACGCAAGCCCTTGGTCCGATCGTAAAGCTGGGACGGGATCACCATTTCGCCCGGCTGAATGAATTCTTTCATGATGCCCACTGCGCTGACCGCCAGAACATGGGTCACGCCTAGTGATTTTAAAGCGTAAACATTGGCCCGATAGTTCACTTCGGAAGGCAGAAATCGATGACCCCGGCCATGGCGAGGCAGAAAGAAAATAGAACGACCGTCAAGTTTAGCCTCGACGATCTTATCCGACGGCTCGCCAAAAGGAGTATGGATGCTGTGTTCTTGCACAATTTCCACAGCTGCCATCTGATAAACACCAGATCCACCTATGACACCCAACTGCACTTTGACTTCAGCCATCTCAATCACTTCCTTTGGTTAAACTTGGCGAGCAGATCGTCCATTGTAAACGCTGGCTGCGAGCTTTTGGGTTTGGCACTGATGCCGCCCATAGCGCCTCGAGCTGGAGCCGAGCTTTCGCCTCTCGGCTTCAACGGACTCCGTTTGTTAGGATCATTGCTGGATTGCTGGCGGGGAGCGCCTGCTGCTGCTTCGGGACGAGCGCTCTGCTGAGGCGTAGCCCTTGCTGTGGCATTCAAACGCTTGCTCAGACCAATCCGGCGACGCTGAACATCGATTTCAATCACGCGAACTTCCACAACATCACCGACCGAAACAACCTTGGAAGGATCGTCGACAAATTGATCGGCCAGTTCGCTGATGTGAATCAGTCCGTCCTGATGCACACCGATATCGACAAACGCTCCGAAATTGGTCACGTTGGTCACAGTGCCTGGCAAAGTCATGCCGACCGTCAGATCTTCGATTTCTGAGACGTCGTCGGAATACATCAGACGTGCTCCGTCTTCTCGAGGGTCACGGCCTGGCTTCAGAAGTTCTTTGGCGATATCCACGAGGGTCGGCATACCACAGCGTTCGGTCACATACTTCTCCAATGGAATCGTTTCCACCAGACTGCGATTACCGACGATTTCGGTCAGTTCCTTGCCTTGATCTTTGGCGATCTGTTCGATTATCTCATAGGCTTCAGGGTGAACTGCCGAGTTGTCGAGTGGATTGCCGGATTCAGGCACGCGTAAGAAACCAGCGGCTTGCTGGAAAACCTTAGGACCAAGACCGAGGACATTCAGCAGATCTTTTCTGGAATTGAAACGACCGTCTTTGTCCCGCTTGGCGACGATATTTTTCGCTACTGTGCCACCAATTCCTGAGACATAGCTCAGCAGCTTGTAGCTGGCTGTATTGAGGTTGACTCCAACCCGGTTTACGCAGCTCTCGACGACTTCTTCCAAACTGGTTTTCAGTTTAGTGACATTGACATCATGCTGATACTGGCCCACACCAATCGAGCGTGGATCGATTTTCACCAGTTCCGCCAATGGATCCTGCAGCCGACGGGCAATACTCACGGCGCTTCGGATGGTCGGATCGAGCTCGGGGAATTCTTCGCGGGCAATATCCATCGTTGAGTAAACCGAAGCTCCGGCTTCGTTCACGACCAGACGCTTGACGTCCTTCAGATCGTTTTCTTTCAGCACCGAAGCTATGAGACGCATGATTTCACGGCTACCAGTGCCGTTACCAACGGCCACGTAGCGAACGTTGAATTCACGGACTAAGCGCAGAATTTCTTCTTTTGCTCGAGCTGTTTTATTGGTCTCTTTATCACCAAGATCAGTCAGCAGAGTGGTATGAGTGAGGAGTTTGCCTGTGTCATCCACCACCGCGAATTTTGAACCCGTGCGCAGACCAGGGTCAACACCGAGCACGCTTTTGCCGGGGATAGGTGGCAGAAGCAAAAGATTTTCCAGATTTTCTGAGAAGACGCGAATCGCTTCGGTTTCAGCCGTCTGCTTCAGTTGCAAACGCAGTTCCGTTTCGATCGATGGGCTGACAAGGCGACGATAGGCGTCTTCGACAATGGCTTCGATCCAAGCTTTGACTTCGGGAGTCATCTTGCGATCGACCATGACCTTGGATTTCAATTCATAAATAATACGCGCGACATCCACATCGATCGCAACGCGCAAGACTTTTTCGGCTTCACCACGACGCACAGCCATAACTCGGTGTGATGCTGCTTTGCTGATCGGTTCCTGATAGTCGAAGTAATTTTGATACTTCGAAGGGTCAGTCTTCTTGCTCTTCTTGTCTTTGCCGGATCCCGTTGCAGATTTTTCTGCCGGAGCCTTTTCTTCGCCCTCGGGGGTGTCCAACTTCTTCGCCACCAAAACGCCAGATTCTTGAGAAATATGGCGAACCAATGCCCGGAATTCCGCAGTTTCTGCGATCTGCTCAGCGAAGATATCGGCAGCTCCTGCCAGAGCTGATTTTTCGTCAGGCACCTTCAGGGCTGGATCGATAGTGGAATCTGCTGCAGTAACGAAGGGTTTGGCTGCTTCCAAAAGATTAGCGAGCACAGCCGATTCAGCCAGGATTCTATCGAGCAGGGGCTCGAGACCTTTTTCCCGGGCAACTTGGGCGCGTGTTCGACGCTTCGGTTTGTAGGGCAGATAAAGATCTTCGAGCTCCTGTTTCGTTTCGCACTTTTCGAATTTCGCTTTGAGCTCTGGGAATTTGTCCATAAGCTCGGGGCTTTTCTTGCAGTGCTCCTCGACGACCTTCAGGTACTTTTGCTTGTTCCCTTCAAGTTCCGTCAAGTAGTTGAAGCGTTCCCGGATGTCTCTTAGGGCAACTTCATCGAGACTGCCCGTCATTTCCTTGCGGTAACGGGCGACGAAGGGGATC
>JBGSRE010000955.1:0-5328 GCA_041737755.1 Oligoflexus sp. | reverse complement strand
AAAAATGGACATAAAAAAGCGAGCCAAGGGAGCATAGCTTCCAGGCCCGCAGCCGGTCGACGAAGGCAGTCCCAAAAGGTCTGCCGACTCGATCCGATTTGGCGAGAATCAAATTCAAGAATTACTTGATTTTGGCTTCTTTAAAGACAACGTGTTGCTTCACGCGCGGATCGTACTTGCGCAGCTGAAGCTTTTCCTGGCCGCGTTTTTTCGAAGTTGTATAAAAATAGCCAGTTCCTGCTGAGGAAACGAGGCGGATCAATTCGCGTGCGTTCTTGCCTTTTGCCATGGTCGTTATCCTTAAATCTTATGCATCCAATGCCAGAAGGCCTTTGGACCGGGCCTTATTGTAAACAGGAGAAGAGATTTACCAGAAAGCTGCCGGGAATTTCAAGCAAATTCGAGCTGCTCACGGATTAGACCAGCCTTCTGGCCTGAGTTTTCTTGGCAGTAGCCCTCTCTTTCGAGTAAGCTCGAGGCACTCCAGGAGTCGAATCTGATTGGGAGTGAGAGCTCTGTCTGGTACGGAACTCCTATCCGAAGACGTCAAAAAGACCTTTATCGGGCAACTATTCACAGCGAAATGATTCGAAAGAGGCCGTTCCATGCTCTTGCATAAGCTCGAAGATCTCGCTCAAGTAGCCGGTGATGCGGTCCTAGAGATCTATCGCCATGGACGTATTGACGTCCAAACCAAAGATGATGCTTCCCCAGTCACTCAGGCAGACTTGCTGGCCAATGACATCATCTGTCGTGGGCTCAGGCAATTTTCCTCTCTGCCCATTATTTCCGAGGAAACAGGCAGTGATCCCCTAGGACCAGGGGTTGTCGCGACTTCCTATTGGCTGATCGATCCTATTGATGGCACCAAAGAATTCATAGCCAAAAAGCCAAGCTTTACCATCAACATCGCTCTCATAGAAAACGGTGTGCCCGTTGCTGGTGTTGTTTATGCCCCCGAACGGCAAGAACTCTATGCCGGTGCCGATGCTGTCTTTCGTATCAATCGGCAGCCTTTCAAGCCCCAATGGGCCGAGGCCAAGGTGGTGATGTGCAGTGCTTCGCGGCCAGAAAAAGAATTCGCCAGCTTTTTGGCGAACAATGGCCAGCCTGCTGTTATGAAAATCGGTTCTTCGATAAAATTTTGTCTCGTTGCTAAAGGCGAAGCTCATTTTTATCCGCGCTATAGTCCGCTTTCTGCTTGGGATATCGCCGCTGGCCACGCCGTGGCTCGAGCCGCTGGCTGTGAATTGATTGAAATGAAGACGGGCCTTCCGATGCGCTACGAGTATCAGCGTCGCTGGAATCCAGCTTTTGTCCTGCAAGCGCCCGGTTGTGCGGCCATTCTCTAGCTCTTGCACGAGCCATCCAAATCATCCACAATAAGAGATCCTAGTAACTTTATGGTGAGGACGGCCCTCCCTCTGGACGCTATGGGCTTCTTCTCCCTCTATGATGGGCTCTCAACGGCTAGGCAGAGGACATGGGTTTGCATGAAATTATGGCTAGCATTTTGCAAAGAACTCACTCTGCTGTAAAGCTTAGGATCTGCTCTTATGCCTTGCAGAGTGGACTTCTTTTCGTCCTTGCGGGATGCTCTCCGGCTACCAACATCATGGGATTTATTGCAGCTCCATCTGCGGCAGAAGATGCGGGGGCACTCTTGTCCCGCTCTAAAATCCGGCTCGATCAAGGCGATTATGCGGGAGCGCTGAGTGATGCAGAAAAGGCGCTCAAACTCGCACCCGATTGTGCAGCCTGCGCGATTCAAGTCGGTTATGCTCATCTGGGAGTTGCTGGGCTCGATCTTTTTCAATTGGCGCGAAAAATGCTGGAAAAAGATAAGACCGAAGAGGAGGCGAGCACGACTCTCACGGAATCAGGCAATGCTTCAGGACAGCTTTCAGCCTTAGCGAGTCTTGTGGGTCTAACGGCCGCCGATTATCTCGCCATCACTTTGAGTGGCAACCGTCTTGGTGATCTGGAAGGAGCGCCGGCAAGCGGTCCCTTTCAAAAGTTGCCAGTTTATTTGCCAAAGACTGCACCAGAGGCACGTGAATCGGATTCTCAAACTCTGCAGCATATTGCAGAAGCCATAGCAGTGATCTGCCCGTTTATGCCGGAAGCTGTCAAGCTCCTGGGCGATGAGGGTGATGGACGCCATGTGGATGAGACTTGCACGAAAGAAGGGCAGTCTGGTACCGCTCGCAGCAATGGGCTATTTATCTGGGCCATTGCTCATTTGGTGGAAGCCATCGCTTTTCATCAGCTTGTTCTCTTTGCCACCGATGGGGGGGCGCCCAATCTCCAAAAGCGAGCTCTTGTGTTAGAAGACCGAAGTGTGATCACCTCACTTACGGACTATATAAAAGCCGTCCGAGATTTGGCTGCGGTTGTGGATATCATTCTGCCGACCGAAAAATCGGCTGCTCGCGCTTCGATGCTGACGGCCATGTTCAATGACCTGCAGACGGTATCCTTGGCTTTTCAAAATATGCCAGCTGTTCCGGCCGAAATATCGGAAGGCATCGTCAAAGCCATTGTTGATTTGCAGGGGCAAAAGAGTCAGATTAGTTCGCCAAAGAATGATCAAGATCAGAGTTCGGTCGCTTTTAAAGATCAGCTGACCGAGGGCCTCGCAACCGAACTCAAAAAGCAAATTACCAGCAAGTTCGAGTCCGGTCAGGTAAGCGATCAGGAACGTGTCGATCTCTGTTCGGCTTATCGACAGATCAGTACGCAGGCCTTTGCAAGCTGCGACACTCCTTGAGGTTGGCTTATGTTGAAAATAGGCAGTGGGTTCTGGTGGGTTATGAGTCTGCTCATTTGGGCTCCAATCGTCTCGGCCATAGAATTGGGACCCTTGCGCAAGGCGATTTTTAAAGTGCGCGTGATTTCCCAGGAGCCTGATTACAAGCAGCCATGGAATCACCGGGCGGTGAAATCATCATCGGGAACCGGATTTTACATAGGTTCGGCAGGGATTTTGACCAATGCTCATGTGGTGGCTCACGGTAAATTTATTTCTGTTTTAAAAGATGGCGACGATGAGCCTGTCAGTGCGCGAGTCAAATTTATTGCGCATGACTGCGATCTGGCTCTATTAGAAGTTCAGGATCCCAACTATTTCCGGGGTGTGGCTCCCATTGTCTTTGGTGATATTCCCGATGTGAGGGAAACGGTGAATACGGTGGGTTATCCCTGGGGTGGCGAGCAAATTTCCATTACTCAAGGCGTGGTATCGCGCGTGAGCTATCGGCAATATGTTCACTCTGCGGCGGACAGCCATCTTTTGGTGCAAGTCGATTCCGCGATCAATCCAGGCAACAGCGGGGGGCCAGTCCTGCAGGGGAAGGTCGCGGTCGGGGTGGCATTTCAAGCCTTTACTGGTGCAGAAAACACGGGATATATCATTCCCACTCCTGTCATCCAAAGATTTCTCAAGGATATCTCTGACGGTCGCTACGATGGACATCCAGTTCAAGGCTTTGCGGTCCAAGAAGGGGCCTTGGAAAATGAAGCGACTCGTAAATTTCATGGCTTAAAAGCCGGTGAAGGTGGTGTGAAGGTCAGTCAGGTCGCAAGCTATTCTCCACTCGCGGGTGTTTTGCAGTCGGGTGATATTCTTTTGTCCATCGATGGTAAAGCAGTGGGCATCGACGGTAAAATTTCCTTTTTGGGTGAACGTTTGAACTTTCGAGTTCTGTATGACCTGAAGCAAAGAGGCGATCGTCTCCCCTTCGAAGTTTTGCGGGCTGGGCGTCGACAAAAATTAGAGGCCGTCCTGAAGGCCAAAGAGGATTTCTACAAAGCTGCCAGCACCTTCAACAATCGCCCTCGATTTCTAAGCTATGCAGGGCTCGTATTCAGTGCTCTGAGCCGGGATTACCTGGAAAGGTGGGGGCGGTCCTGGTCAGCCGATGCGCCTTTGAATCTGCGCTATATTCATAGCTATTTCTCCCAGTTAAAAGAGTTTCAAGCAACACGTGACGTGATCGTTTTAAGTGAACGACTGCCGCATGCGGTCAATACCTTCGCCGGGCCCTTCATGGATGAGGTCTTGACGCAAGTGAATGGAGAGCCCGTGCGGTCCTTAGAAGATTTGGCTCGACTGCTGGATCAAGCCAAAGGCGAGCGGGTCATTTTTAATTTTTGGAAAGAAGAAGTCCCTCTGGTCTTGCCTCTTGCCATTGCAAAAGTTGCCGATCAAGAGCTGTTGGAAAAGTACAAGATTCCTCTCTCACGCTGGCTAGGTCAGGATGAGGATGGAGCGACAGCAGATTGGGAGGCTGAAAAATGAAACGACCAGCTTTTATCCTTTGGATCCTCCTCTTGCTCAGTTCGTCAGCAGCCGCAAAAAGTTTGGAATCCTCTGTTTTGCGCATTCATTCGGTGGTGCAAAGGCCTGATTATGATGCTCCCTGGACAGCAAAACAAGCGGAACGCTTGGTTCATATGGGGCTGGTGTTGGATGATAAAACCCTAATCACGGCAGCTTTCGCGGTAAAGGATGCGAGGCACTTGGAAGCCGAAAAAATGGGCGATCCCAAGCGTTACCCTTTGCGGGTCGAATTTGTCGATGATGTGGCCAATCTTGCGATACTTCGCTTCAGCAGTGAAAAGCCTAGTCAACTCGAGCCGCTGCCGTTTGGCGACGATCTGAAACTCGGCGACAACGTCATGCTCTACCAGGCGCTAGAGGGCGAAACCTTAATCGGCAACGCCATCAAACTGCGGGAGATTGAAGTACGGCCCCTGTTCCTCGTCGAATACAATCTTCCGCAGTACGTGTTCGAGCTCAGGCGTGCTGGCTATGGTTGGTTTGAACCGATCATGCGCAAAGGAAAACTCGTAGGTGTGGCCATCGGCCAGGCGGCGAGTTCTGTGTATGCCCTGCCGAGTCGGATTATACAACGATTTCTCGAAGATTGGCGCAATCCGCCCTATCGCGGTTTCGTGGATCCCGGGATCAAAGTAAGCTCGATGCTCTCGCCCTATTTACGCGACTATTCCCAAGCCAGCGATTGGTCCGATGGTGTTTGGGTTAAGTCAGTGCGCGCCGATTCGCCTTTTGCTAAGGCAATTCGTCCCGGCGATGTCCTGCTCGAATTTAACGGCGTTCGGATTTCGGCTCGGGGTTCTTTTGAACACCCTAGCTGGGGCCGCATCAACTACTTGAGTCAGCTGATGGACCTTTATGCGGGTGATACCTTGCCTCTTTTGATCCTTCGCGATGGGCAGAAGTTGAAAGTGGAACAGGCTCTGCTCGCTTTTGATCCGAACCATGAACGCATCCCCCCTCCCGGCCTTTCGGCACCGAACTATACG
>JBGSRE010000946.1:0-5649 GCA_041737755.1 Oligoflexus sp. | reverse complement strand
AAGCTTTATCTCAATCTGCCGTTGCTAGGGTTGATGCTTTTAAGTTTTTCTTGCAAGACTCTAGAACCATCACAATCTCGCAGCCTGAGCAGTTCTCTAGGGAATACCCAGCCAGAGGCAGTCTATGAGATCTGGCGTCAGCACATTGAGGACGAGGTTGGGCAGGATAAGCTCATGCCTGACTGTACACCCACCTATTTTCCGGCCCAGGCTGTGACGGAAACCAAGGGACTGGTTGTCTATTTTCATGGATTTACAGCTTGTCCCCAGCAGTTCTTCGCACTTGGGAAGCTCTTGGCAGCAGAAGGTTACGATGTATTTATCCCCCTGCTTCCCGGTCAGGGTCGTCAGCCACTGGATGGCCCTAATGGCAACAAAGACGATTTGACAAAGCTACCGAAGGACAGTAACGAGACGCGCAAGATTGAATTGAATGCCTCCAATCCTTATCAAAAAATTGTTGAGAGTATGAACCGACTTGCCAAAGCCGGAAAAGGCGAAAAGATTGTCATTGGCCTGTCGGGCGGAGGATCCTTAGCGACCGGCGCTGCGGTATTCGGTGAGGATATCTGGACGCGGGGTCTTATTTTTGCTCCGTTCTACAAGATTCCAGGTTCGCAGGGAGTTTTGTCGGCGACCATGGACTTTTTCTACCCTAAGCTCAATGTCGGTTGGGGTGATGCCTGCAAAGCACAGCGAAGAATTCCAGGTGGTCGCCAGGGAGTCTGCGACTTTCGTGTGGAACACGCACGCGGCATGCTCAACTATGGCATCACCATCGCGGATATGACCTCTAAGATTAAAGTACCCATTCAGTATGTAGGGGCAGAGGGTGACACCGCGGCTGATAATGGCCGCATCAACGAAGCGTTTTCGAAGACACCCCAAGCGAAGATATGCTTCTATGAGAACGTTCCCCATGCGATGGTTGCCGCGAATGAAAGCGGCAAGGACCCTTTTTGGGTTCCTTCCTTAGAAAGAGCGACATTAGACTTTGTCGGGCGGGGAACTTGGTTCCCATCAGAGGGTCAGTCGAAAGAATATGGACGTGATCGTTGTCTTGTTCAGCTCTAGACTGCCCAGTAAGTTGATCGCGAATAAATCGATAGATGCGATCGATATCAAGCGGATCTAAAAACCGACGCTAAGACCCTCGATACGAGCCTTGCTTTGCAGCTTAGCTGGAATCTTTGGGACAGGCAGCGTGATCATCTGAATACGGCAGCGACTGCTGATAAGAACGCGACGACAGCCCATCTGGAAAGCACGCGCTACCAAACGGAAACCAAGAATGTCTTGCGTTGGCAATCTCTCAAGCGTGGCTTTCTCGGAGTGGTTGATTCCAGCGTTGCTTCGGGATCTTCGTGACTCGACCTCTGAGGACAAAAAATTCCGCTCGGCCTGCCGAGCGGGTTCTCTATCGAAGTTCAACTGCCAATCAATGACTTGCTGTCTTAAGGTTCGGAAGGGGAGTTGCCCAAACCGAAAAATCAGCAAGCGCAAGCCGAATTCAACGCCATTATGTCTTCTCCGCTACAACTCCTGACATCAAAGCTCTCTGGTCAATGCAATAAGTACAGCTCTCAACCATCCACTTAAGCATGGGATGTCTCGCCTTTCCCGCTGTCGCAGTTGGGCTCTGACATGACCAGCCTGATCGAATCATAAGTATTCAATATTTATGTATATTTCAATCATCTAACTTGGGGTCGCACATGCACGTTTTCAAAGCTTTCCGTAATCTTTTGCTGTTCATGGTCTCAGTCTTGTTCCAACCAACAGCACAGGCAGACATTTTTTCTGGCACCATCGGTACCAAATTTGCCTGCTGCTCGACGACCAGCATTTCCTGTTTGGGTGGTGGCGGAGGTACTGTCTATCGTAAGTTTCTGGCCGACCGAGCTTTAACTCAAGTTGACGCCCAAATCCGCTGTGGCACCGGATACTTAAATTGGGGGTCCAATGAATGTCCGGCCAGCGTAACTTGCCCGGATTCACCAAGTCCTCGACCTGTTCCCAACCCAGCTCCTAAGCCCCAAGATGGGAACACCTATACTTGGGATGCGACCTACGAGTATTGCTACCGCAGTCCAAACTTCGCCCTAGTGCCCAATGCTGTTTGCGGCAAACAGCAAAGAATTTTGACCGTAAAGGACTACTACTGCACGGTCAGCATCGACGGCAATACCCAGCCTCTTCTCAATCGAGGCGAAGCCGACTGTCCGGCTAAGCTTGAGAACTCAAGCTATAGCTGGGAAAATGGCAAATACTGCTACCAATATCCCGGTGCCAGCTTGGTTGCCAACAGTTTCTGCAACCAACCCAGCCGAATCTTGGATATCCAGAGTCCTTACTGCTCGATCTTTGTTGATGGCCAATATACTGGTCTTTTGTCAGCTGGCGAGCAAGACTGTCCCGCTCAGGTGGATACCACTCCTGCTCCTGTAACGGGCATTGGTAGTCCTTCTTCGGGCTCCACAGATGGTCCAGACGCAACGGGTTCGGTTATGACTTATGATGGCAGTGCCATCATCGTGCAAAGACTGGATGCGCCGAATGCGCTGGCAGACGCCGGAATCGAAGTTGGGGATCGAATTCTTGAAGTGAATGGTCAATATATCACGAGTCTTGAGCTGTACAATCAACTGATCAATCAAGCTTCGGGATCAACGTCCTTCTTGATTCAGCAGTTTCAAGGTAGCCAAGTGAAAACTGTGTACGTGAATTTTGTAGGAATGTAAGCGATCTCATCCCTCAGATCTTGAAAGCAAGGGGAAAATGAGCTAGGCATTGTCCTCGCAGTGGAGATGCTCGGTGTGTGTCAAAAATCAAGAGGTAGCACTCGAGCCGCTCGGCACTGACGACATCCAAAGGCTGAAGGTATAGCATGACCCTTTATCGACACTATAAGAACAAATCGTATCGTTTTTTAGGCCGCGTTCGGCACAGCGAAAGTCTCGAGACGCTGGTCCTCTACGAAGCGCTCTACGAAAATCCTCTCGGCAAGCTTTGGGTGCGTCCCGAGGCTATGTTTTTTGAATCGATCGAGCACCAGGGATCCATACAGCCGCGCTTTGCGCCTCTAGCTCTGGAAGTTCGTTCTTTTACCAGTATGGACGCAGAACGAATAGCGGTCGTATCGGATTTAGGAAAGCTTAGCTTTCCGAACTGGAAAGCCGACATCTTCGAACATCGCCTCAAAACATTCTCGCCGATTCACTTAGATCTGGCGTTTATGGATGGCCAAGCTGTCGGCTTCAAACTCGGCTATGCTAGCAGTCCCACCTTGTTCTACAGCTGGCTTGGCGCTGTCCAGCCTCGTTTTCGCGGACTGGGTATCGGCGGAGCTTTGCTGCAAAATCAACATGACTGGTGCCAGCAGCAAGGCTATCAAACGATCCAAACCAAATGCATGAATTATAATCAGACTATGCTTCGCCTCAATGCAAAGCACAATTTTCAAGTCGTCTCGATGGAACAAACGGACGAAGGGATTAAACTCGTCATGGCGAAGTCGTTATTGACTCCATCTCACGATTAATCGTGAAATTCACCCATATTGCACAATTCCTTTTTGAATTTCCATCGTCGATAGAATATCCGACTGCTCATCAGCTGAGGAAGCAGCTATTGTTGGTAAAGATGATGAAAATAGTATTTCCTATTATCTCTGGGATCTCAATGGAGATGACCGTCCAGACTTTGAATCAAGCACTGGTAAAATCACGACAGTCCTTACGCGCCCAGCTTCAAAAACTTCCTTAACAGTTAAGGTATGGGTACAAGACCGTCATGGTGCTCAGTCACAGCCAAAATCAAATAGCATTAAGATTCCATAACGATTATTGCTTCGCCCAGCATACGCTGGGCCTTTGCAAATGAACTGCTGGCTCTGCTTTTGAATTCTATGTGCTGACAACTTTTGAAAAGACCAACGCAGCAGAACCTTTTTTTATGCCACTTTAGAAGGGAAGATCTTCGGCATCATAGTAACGAAGGTCGAGTAATGCTGCCTCGCTTACATCCTCTGCCAAAGACTTCTGTTGCAGCCATTCCGTGAAAGACCAAACTTTGGGATCGTGGCGTCGGATCACAGAAGGTCTGGATTTAAAACGAAGCAAGGCGCTTGCCGAATCAATCGCAGCCATTTCCCGTAAAAAACTGGACGCATCAGCAAAGCTTAAGTCCACGTAAAGATATGGGGAGACTCCCATGAAGCCACGCACAGCTTGCAGACGATCTTTGGTCGGACGACGCGAGGCCTTTTCCAGCCCTGGCTCCGAACGTTTGGTATACAGGTAGCCGCGATTGATGGTGAGCGAGTAGAGATGCTTTTGGTCCAGGCGGACATGGATTATGTTAGGAAGAAAGCGAGCAAATCTCGAGCTATTTGCACTGTGCTCACCCGTTAGGGCTCGCAGGCCGCTTTCCCACTGCTCCAGATTGGTAATCTGATCGGCAATACCTCGCGGCAGATCGGTGCGTGGCCAGTTGTTGAGTTCGTCAAGCTGTCCAAGCACGCCAGGACCCATACGCTGCATCAGTTTCTGAGCCAAACTGTATTCGGTTTCCCCGGGATTCGGCATCGTATTGCGGCCAGAAGCATAATCCTCTAGGCCCACAAAAATCCGAAAGCTAGGATCCGTGGTCCGATTTCTAAGCGATTGACGATAGCTTTCATCCGAGAAGAGAGCGGCAAAGAAATCCTCGGATTCGGTTCGGGTATACATAACCCAGTTCCAGGTGTCGAGTTTATGTAGGCTGCTTCCCCAGTAACGAAACCTCGCCGCCTCATTATAGTAGATTCTTTCATGAGCAGCATAACTGATCAGTTGAATGCTGCGAGGAAATCCAGGAAGACTCTTTTGATCACCCGTTAAAACTTCCGCCGTGAACTGATGACGATAGATGGCTAGCCATGCATTGGGATTTTTCGTTCCTGGCTGATTCCAATTATCACCGAGCCAGACATCATCAATGGTGATTCCATCCGGTTTAAGCCGGCGCAGGGTGTCTTCCAAGGCCCGACGGTAACGTCTTTCCGCTAAATCATCCAGCAGTATGGTTTGCTCTTTATAACTCGGATAAAAATCCTGATACGAATTTAAACCCAACTTAGGATCCAGTACCGTTGGGTCAACTTCAGGTTTCAAAAACCATTTCCAGAAATACTCGTCCACACCATTTGCTGCAGCTTGATCAAAGCAAATAGGACCTCGGGCAATCGACTGGTTAATGATTTTTGACTCTTGGGTCATAAAGCGTGCCCGCGCCAGAACTGGAATAGCCTCAAAATAAATGAAGGGGTTGATACTGTCATAGCCCGGCAGCTTGGTCAGCTTGCCAATGGGCCATTCTTTATCTAACATGAAGAGTTGTTCAAAATAGGCCAGCTTCTTTAGATTCAAATGCCAAACTACGTGCGTCTTGGCTTCAATCACCCGATTGATCTTCTCAAGACGGTAATAGACTCGGCCCTCTATGCCTGGATGATCCATGGGCAATTCGCTGGTAATTTTTACGATAGGCTGAGGATAGCCCGTTGCAGATCGGACCAACTGATAAAACTCGCCGGGATTTTCTTCAAGTTCGATATGAGCTAGAAACGTATGCTCGTAAATATAGCGACCGACCAGTTGATAACGCAAA
>JBGSRE010000901.1:0-2568 GCA_041737755.1 Oligoflexus sp. | reverse complement strand
GCTCTGCAAGCAAAAGTCCAAACTATGCGAATCTGAACGAGCGCTTCACGGGACAATGCCACTCTTGGTAAACAGCAAAGAAAAGCAGCTTTTCTTCTGTCTCAGCTTCTCCTAATAATGACTCGGTAAGATAAGGCCTGTTCGTGCAGGTCTTTTGGTATCATCATAGATGTAGGCGTGCCTTTAAGGCTGCCTTCGTTTCTGCCGATGAGACTTATTGAGGTCGTCCGTAGAATCAGGAAAAAGCGATGCGTGTTCGTTACGGAAAACAACCTGTGGCCTTTCCTTTGCTGGCTCTTGCTGCTTGGCTTTCTATGCCTGCGCACGCTGCTGAAGGGGAATTTGGCATTGGCAGTGACTTTCTTTCAGCCGAGCCCACGACGAACCGTGGCTTGCCTGGGACTGATCTGCAAAATCTCAAGCATATGGCGCCGCAAACCTTGGATCAGCTTATGGCTGCGGCTCGAGGGCAATTGCCCTTAAATCGCAAGATGCCCTTGCAACCGATGATTCTTAATCCGCAAAAGCCAATGATTTATGTCTCCGGCCCCAAAACAAAGGGCCAGTGGACCGCCGTGATCATGGATGACCTGAAAGCCCGAGAGCATGAGGAACAAGAAATCCTGCGCGAGGCTGAAGCCGCCTTGAAGATGGATTTACCTGATCCAGTGCCAGCGCCTATGCCGACAAAAAAGCTGGTTCCAGTGATGCCTGCAACGCGCCTCGTTGAGACCAGAGTTTCGTCCTTCTCGCCAGTGGCAGTGGCGCCTTCAGGGGCCCAGTTGCAATTGGTCGATGTGGGCAATGAACTACGGATTTCTCCGAAAACATTACAAATAAACATGCAGGATGATGGCATCGTCGTCACCGACAAGAATCTGCAAGGATCACCACAAATATTTTTAAGAAATCCCAAGATCGTGCGATGGGATGCGAAAAAGAAAACCTTGGAAGCGCGTGACCTCGGTCGAACAGAACTTTTCATCACCTATCGCGATCAGCTTTATATCGTACCTATCGAAGTGCGTGGGGGGCAGCATCGGGATCCACTATTGGCGGAAACTCCCGGCTCTTTTCAAAAATTGACCAGCGTGATGCCGCTGATGGATCAACCCTATGCAAGCTATTCGGAAACATCGGGGCAGGATTCTCCTCAAACTATGGCCGTAGCGGAGGAAAAAGCTAGGCCGAGCTTGACTCTGGCAACTTCCGTGGCTCAGGTGCAAGCAACGCGCGAACGCGTTGTGCAACAGCAGGCGAGTTTTTTCTATCCTGATGCAAATCCTAATTATCGAACGGTCGATATTCAAGTCCTTGATGAGCGTTCGTCGCCTGAAACGGCGGAAATCTTTCCAGTGAGCGGTGTGAGCGTGCGCATTCTGGGCACGAACTTGAAAGCAAGTACCACCAGAGAAGGCCATGCAAAATTTGGGGAAATACCCGAAGGTTCGCGGTTTTATGTCGAAATTCAGGATGAGAAAAACGGTCAAATCGTGCCGACCGTCAGTGAAGTAGCTCTTTACCGTGGTAGCAAGGATCAAGTCTTGCGTACCCGGACCATGAATTATCGCAGCTATTCGAGCTATCTTAACATCCTCGATCTTGCTCAGGATGCCGGCAAAGCTTCGCTATGTGCCCGCGTGATGTCCGAAGATGGGTCGCAACCGTTGGCTGACTATCGTGTTCAAATGAAAGATGCTGATGCTGATGGGCCCTTCTATGTGGGCGTCCTCGGTGCTCCCGATCGGACTTTGAAGTCGACCGGTCCAGGCGGCCGTTTCTGTTTCTTCAATGTTAAACCGGGACATGCCGAGCTGAGCATTGAAACGGGCTCTCAATTTCGGACATCGTTGGCTATGCCGATGTTTGCAGGAGCCCATTCCGAAGAGGATCTGCCTCTGTCGCGCGACGATGGTGGGCGAGTTTTCCTTGCAGCCATGCCGAGTGCAGTGGATCAGATTTACGAAGAAAAGCAGGCTATCGAGCAACCTTTCCAGCCTGTTGAATTCGTGGATATGGTTGCCGTGGGTGAAAATGAAACTCTGACCAAAACCAGTAATTCTGTCCTAAGCTATGAAGCCGGATCGACTCTCTTTAAAGGCCGTCTCTATACCTTGGCAAAAGCCCCAGAGTTTGAAACGTCTCTCTATTCTTTCGATCGAGACAAGGAATATACTCGCAGTATTCCTGTGGCGCCATTGCTGCAAAGAGGTTATGTGCAGGATGTTTTTCATGAGCTGGCGGAACATGACAATTATACTTCAATAGCCCTGGATCCCGCTCTGGGTTCGGCCATTGTTCTGCATCGCTTAGAAAGTGGTTTGGGTCAAGTGAATGTCACCTTGATCGATGGCGAAGGACGGGTCAATAATCAAGGCTGGTCTTTTGGTAACCCTGAGCAAGGTCTCAGTCGCACCATGTTCTTCAACTTAAGTCCTGGGCTTTATTCGGTGAAGGTGGAGACCCTGCAGGGAGCGATTCAGAGTCTAGATACCATTGCTGTCGATTACTGGACAGCTTCGATATCGCAGACAGGCAGCACACCCCACTATAGCCTGCAGCAGAATC
>JBGSRE010000875.1:0-5752 GCA_041737755.1 Oligoflexus sp. | reverse complement strand
ATCCCCCAACCTTTGGGGCAACTGAAACATAGCCATCTGGCAACAAAACGCTACCAACCCATTGGGATGCAGTCAGATCACAAAATCCCTTTGCATCCGATCTTGAGATCTCAAGAAATGGCTTTAAAGCGTCAAGTAGATCCCGTGACCGTTGAGTAAGAATGGCGGCTAGGGTGTCATATTCTCTCATTGAAATGGTGAGGGATTCCTTCACGCAACGTCCTTGGTTCCATTTTGAATATCACCCTTCTGGGGCGCATGACTGGAACGCGCAGCCTCGGTCCAAAGCGCAACAAAATCAAAGTCGTTCATTCGACTTGGCGTTGACGCAAAATACTCCTGAAGAAGGGACCGAACAGCCGAGTGCCATATATCTTCAACCGAAGCTCTGTCGAGGCCCTGTGATCTACGAGTCATGTCGAGAAAGTAACTGTGCCCGACTCTAAGCCGGGGATCTGGAAGCTTTGCGTTGACCAATTCAAAAAAACGCAATGCCGTCTCATGCTCTGGCCCGCTTCCCTGGTACCAAGAACGAATTACATCGACACTTGGTGAAACTTCGACAAACTTGAACCTGCGACGAAGCGCATAGTCAACTAAGGCCAAAGATCGGTCTGCGCTATTCATTGTGGCTATGATAAATACGTTTTCTGGAATGACGAAGTGCGTCTTTGAGTAAAGCAGAGGAAGGCTCTCGCCCCGGTATTCTAGCAAGTACAGAAGTTCACCAAAGATTCGACTTACATTACCTCGATTAATTTCGTCTATGATAAAGACAAATTGTTCACCGCGTGACACCATTCTCGAGGCGCGTCTGCAAAAGTCTACGAACGGACCAGACACCTCCTGATATGTCAATTGCCCGTTAACAAGCTTTGGTCTTATTCCTTCGATGAAGTCCTCATAAGAATAGGACTGATGGAACTGCACCATCTCAACATTTTCTCTCTTTGTGGCAATGCCTGAAGCAAGTTGCTTTGCAAGTCTGGTTTTACCAGTTCCTGGTGGTCCAACGAGTATCATCTGCTTTGATGGATGATCGTTGCCTTCCAATCCCTTTTTCAATATCGCTTTCAGAACTTTAATTTCTGATGATCCACTTTGCCAGTTAAGGTTGCTTACAAGTTCCGCCCAGCCCGCCTCCGATGTTAGTGAAGAGGTTGGGGTTTCGCCAATCGATACGGTTTCGGTATCAGGCTCGTCTATCTCGGAACCTTGGCCTGCGGGAAGGTACTGCTCAAAGTTTTCAAAACTTGCCATGGCAAAAAGTGGACATACTGCTTGGAGGACCTCATGAATCAAAGTTCCTAGATCTGGACCAAGTTGAGCAGCTTCGTCTCGTTGCCACCGTCTTTCCACGATGAAACGCGACCTTCCTTCAATTCGATTTGTAAATTTCGCTAAGGTACATTCTGATTCAGTACCGTCCCTGCGACCGCTAGCGTCAAATTCCGCCATGCGGAGGCCACAACTTGCGAGATGTTCTACATAGGATTCGAAATCAAAGTCCGTCGCATCTAGATTGGATTTCAGTCGCCCCAAGAATCCATCGGCCTTTTCACCAAAAGCGAAGCCAGCCGAAATTGAATCCGGGTGCATATACACAAAGAGTTGCGTTCCGGTTATGCGTTTCAATTCGCGAGGAAAAAAGGCCGCCCAATAGTGGTAATGAATTCCACCCTTGCCATAGTCATTTTTGCGAATTCTGCTAATGATGTTCTTCTCAGTCTCAACTAAAGGACCAAAAGTGGCCTGCACACCGGGAGCCAAATCCTTAACAAGCAAAGCCATTGGCTGCATTAAGAGGTTTGCGAACTGATCGCGAGTTTTATTGAAAGAATCGCCAATAGGCTGTTCTCTGTAAGACTCAAGGAGACGAAAAGCGTCGATGGAAAATCCAGGGAATCTACTATTAGCTCTACTTGCAATAATTGGAGTGATTGGGTTAGCGGGGGAGCTGGGATCAATTGTACTAATGAATTTTCTAAAGGTTTTATAGTCCGTCACATCCGTTAATGTCTTGACAGGCACGCGGGCATCTTCAGGAAGCGTCCAATTGCCGACTTGCTCCCACTTGACTGTTCTTCGGTTGGGATAATCGGGATCGTCCTCTGGCTTGAAGACGTAATTAGACGTGATGCGACCAATACCAAGAATTGTAGATAAGCCCTGTTTTGCGACAACTATGTCGCCAACAGCCATCGAATGAGCGAAATCGTAACAGGTTCGAGTGTCGTTAACTGGACGTCCATTTTCGCCTTTGCGATAAATTTTCCGTATTACACTTTCAACTTCTGCATCAGACTTATATTGACCTAAATCCCCGAGGTTGGGCCAGCCAATTGAAACTTCACAACGACTGCGAAAGTCTTCCCACTTGGATCCGTTCTCCCCTGCAGCAATCGCCCAGACTTTAAAGGGACGGCCAGTGACCTCTTCGTTGTCGTCGGATTGCATTTTCATCTACCGCCGCTCCCTTGTGTGATCAAAAAACGTCGTGCAGACATTCGTGTAGAATCGTCCGGTTGCAATGGGATCGGAGGGCACCAAGTCACAGTTTAGCAATAACTCTTTAAGCATCTAATATTATTATTTTTAATAGTTATTTCGCGCCCTTATATTACGGAACTTACACTTCCATAGGAGTAGGTCAAAAGCAATTCAATTGGCAGGTGTTCACAACTCAATCCTGTGGCAATTTATCCGCTACTTTTTGAAGAACCAGTACAAAATAGCCAAATGGAACTATTCCAAGACTTCCAACAACAATATTCCAAAGGTAAAGCGAATCAATTTCTGCGCCATGTTTCATGGTAATCGAATTCACTGAAACCATCGCAATCAACCACATGCAAAAAAATAGAAAGCCGATAGAGATGCTGCTTTTGATGCTAACTTTACTAGGCTGTGATTTTTTTTCCATTGATTACATTTCCTGGTCGCAATTGAAGATCTTTTCGCAAATGACCCTCGGGGGTACAGTGACCTTAGGCCATATCTTGAACTTCGCGTAATATGCAACATCCGCCAGACTTTTGCCACTCCAAGCCACGTTCATGCCGGCTAAATACTCACTGGTCGTTGGCTCTTTGCCGTATGCAGTCAGATACGAATCGACGACTGCGATTGCAGTGAGGTAAGTTAGAGCACCCACAGCTTCTTCCCCCGCAGAGGTTTGGGTATGCATAGGAATATTATATTCTTTGATAGTAACCTTGCCGGGATTGTAATATCCCCCGCCACCTCCATGATATTTATTTATCAAATCATTGGCTTCACTTTGCCATCCAGGATTACTCATTGGAATCGGGTCTTCGTCGCCTACCGCGAAGAATGCCTCGTTTTGAGCATTATCTTTATAGACGTCGTCCATGATTTTCTTCATCTCATCTTTTGCTGCCTCACACTGCTTCAACTTGTCTTTGGTGAAGAGGAGATCCGACCCGCCCCTATTGTTGATGTAAGCAATTATGACATCACCAACCTTGTTTACAGTCGCTGCTCCGATAGCTCCTACCGCTGCCGCCCCAGCAACACAGGCAGGCCCATTCGCGGTACACCAAGCAGCAGCAGTAACTAGCGGTGCCCACTGCGGATCATACTGCCCCGGCTGCAAGGTTCTTGCGTTGAACTGTGCCGAATTATTCACTAGGAGAGCAATTCCCCTTTTGGGAACTTTTGCCGTCTCCAGAGACACTCCCAAGTGCATACCAACAACTTTTCCATCTTGAATAATGGGAGCTCCCGAATCACCACCAATTGTATGAAACCCATAAGCTAAAGTGGAACTATCAGGGTCCACTTCAAAAATAGTACTTTCAGCTTCGAATAGTTTATTTCCGCCTCGCTCTGAGACTATTTCAATCGGCTTTTTTGGGGACACGTCATTGGTCTCATAGAACTTGCTGAACTTTTCTTTGACGGTCAGCACTGCATAATCAACTTTCGGATCGACGGCGATACTTTCCACACCTAATTTTTTACCTGCATCAGAAATGTATGCCTCTGTCGGGCTGGAAAAACCCCTTAAACAATGCCCAGGTAAAATCGCTTTGTGTGGCCCTGTAGGAATAACATTGCACAGCGGCCGCTGGGCGAAAGATAAAAGAGTGGCCGCTTGAATTTGATTGATTGACAGACTGCTGAGAATGGCAATTGGTATTATCTTCTTCTTGAATTCCAAATGAAACCTCACTTTTTAGTTGTATTTTTGAACCTGATATTCCGTAGTATTGATAATGAGAAAGCCCAAATCCGCGAGTTACTGCAAGTTTTTGACAACAGCTCGCTTGGTCCAAGTTCAGCTTTTTGAGGCGCGCACCAACACCAAGCTTGTCGCGCAAGTAGAGCAAGCGAGTAGGACTCTGTTTGACACAGGGGGTCCATGTTTTGGATTGTCAGAAAAAATCTCACGCGCTTAATACTTTGGAACCCAAATAGTCCAATGGAGCACTCCCTTTGTATTCATGGTTGCATTCAGAATTCGAAAATTTGCGGAACGACGAACCTTCGCTGAGAAAACGTAGCAATCCTCATGCCACAAATTTCAGCGCCGATAGTATTGAGTTTTGCAGCTTTGACTCGGGTGTACCGCCTCTTTATTCCTGGGCCTTGATGTAGAATTTTGGCGAATGAGGAGGTCATGTGAGAAATCGCGGGCATTTCTTTTGGAAATTAAAAATGGGATTTTGAGGATGATCCGACAACTATTTTGCCGATGGCCGATGGCGGGACGCGACTTGCAATCATAGCAAACAAAAGAGCAGCGAAGATTCTGCGATCTACTAGGACCGTATCACGGAGCGATACAAAAATCGTGGCACCTGGATTGCATAGTGTTGGTCGCCCTTCCCCTGCTTCCTCCAAAATTCTTTGAACTTCCAGTCAAGTTTCCGCAAATACCGAAGTGAAAGCGCAAACGACCCTAAAGGCTTCCCCCCCTTTTGGATGTTTGGCTGGTGTGATAGCGCCGGGTGTTTGGAAGACATTGGCCACTAAAAAATGCCCGCGAAATTCTGATCAAGTGATCGCTTTGGCTTCTTCAATTTTTCGACCAATTTCTTCAATTTCGTGCATATCTCTATGGCGCGTCCTGGAGACTTGGTATAAAAAGTATGTCGATTAGGTAGAAAATCTGAGTACGAATTCTCTATATCGGCTAAACAAAAATGCAATTTGGCTATTGCGCTTCGATTTGGGGCATGGCAAGGAAGTTGCTCAACGAACATACAGACAAGGCTCTGGTGCGTAGTTTTGGTCAAAATGGCTTTGTCGGACGTACAAAAAACAAGTTTAACGAGGTACCAAGAATGAAACTAGCTACTGCAAAGTTTGCCTTTCTAGCCAGCGCTTTACCAATTGCCGCCGTATCTTTTGCACTAGCAGCAAAGGCTGATCCACAACCAGAAAAAAGTCCGATTGAGAAATTGAAGATTCAACCTGTCGATACTACCCAAGAAGAAAGCGAAGATCTCTTGACCAGTTTTGTAGATCTCTTACAATCAACCTTTAGAATCTCTACTGTCAGTAAAATCCCTGGAAATCAAAACTGTGGTGGCTGCACAGCATGTCTTTGAAGATGAAGAGATGGAGTAAGATACTCCTCGCTTCCATTGTCGGCGCCGTCGTTGGCGCCGGCATTTACTTCGCGCTCCCCAATAAGGGCGAAAAAATGCGTATCAATCAATCGTTGAGAATGGCTGTTTTTATTGAAAGCTTCTCGAAAGATCTGAAACCTGAACATATTGATACC
>JBGSRE010000861.1:0-12601 GCA_041737755.1 Oligoflexus sp. | reverse complement strand
TCGCTCTTGTTCGTAAAACGGCTCTTCCTTGAGCTCGCTTGCCAAAGCAATCTCAAACTGCTAATGATCGAACAAAGTCTCGAAGAATACTCACAGAAGAGTGTCGCTTGACGATCGAAGACCGACGAAACTACCATAGTTCAACATGATTCGCCAGAGCCAGCCCGACTGGAAAGGATTCCCATGATATTTCTGACCAAGCTTGATCAGCAGAAGATTATGATCAATCTCGAGACCGTCAAGTATGTGGAGGCTGTCCCTGATACTATTATCTTTTTTACCAATGGTGACTCGGTCATAGTGCTGGAATCCATGGAGGCGATTTCCCAAGCAGTCCTGGAATATCAGGCCGCTGTTTTTAAGAAATCCATATTTATCCAAGAGAACAGCAGCGGCGCCCCCTGAATTTCTTTCCCCGTTCTTCTTATGCTCCAGGCATAATCTGCCGACCAAGCCAGGGAACTCCGAAGAAGGGGTCTGAGCATTGGTTTCTCTCACAAAAAAAGGTCTTCTTACCTTGACGGCTGTGACTCTGGCCGGTGGCTTTGCTTTGGCCAAGAACCAAAATAAATCCGCCCAAGCCGAACCTAAGGCTGAGCAAGCACCGAAAGAAGATCCCAAGTCAGAAATCTACGAGCGCTCAGCAGACAGCATCATCAAGAATTTTATGTTCGTGGGCGATTTCGATCCCAAAGAAGAGACTCGACCTAACGGTAAAGAGATCTTCTGGCGCTATCCTTCCACACTGCCCAAAGTAAATTTTGAAGTTGATTTGAATCCAGACTTCACCAGTGCCTCCATGATCGCCGATTTTCCTGCTACCGAAGGTCAGGGGCGTGCCTACCAGCATATGAACCGAGGGCGGGTGCTGTTTTTGGACGGCAATCTGGAGGAGGCACGCAAAACATGGCTAGGTGGGCGAGCCCGGTTTGGTCGAAACTATGAATCTCACCGCCGTACGGACTACTTTATCGGTCAAGCTTTTGTCTACAAGGCTTGGCTCAAGTGGCAAGCTTCAGGGAAGGATTATAAGTTGCTGGATGTGCGGCAAGACTTTGTCAATGCCACCACTTTCCTTGCCTGGGCTTTTGATAAAAAGAAGGATCTCTACGATCCTTTGCTGGAAAAGGTTGCGCCGCGTGCGTTTTATAACCAGTCCGCAATCTATTTTAACTATGAGCGATGGGCTGGAGTTTCCGGCTCTGTTTCCAATGGCTTAGATTTTCTCCGTCGCACAGGTCGTCAGGAGTATCGTCGAGAGCTGAGGCGGATGATGGCGGAAGTCCATATACGCAATCGCGCCTACCTGGAAGCTGTTCAGGAATTGGATATGACTCTTCGCCAGGATGAAGATATGCAGAGCTCGGCGATGATTTTCGCGCGTATTGGCGATATTTACTTTGATTTGAATAATTTTGAATTGGCAGAAGAAGTCTATGCTGCGGCCAGTCGCATCGATCGGGAGTTAAGGCAGATCCGGCCCTCTCAGTATATACTCCGCGGTGAGTCGCTCTTTTGGTTAGGACGATTCGAGGAAGCTCGAAAAACCATGCAGTACGCTCTCCAAGCAGCAGGATTGCCCCATGCCATTGAAGATCTTGATACCGATATGCAGGCCATGGCTAGTCTGCGGATCGCTGACTCATGGCTAGCAGTGGGAAACTATGAAAAGGCCAAGCTTGCCTACTTTCAGCATGGACAGGAATTTCGCGGGCATCTGACAGCTAATTTTGCCAAAATTCGCTTGGCCTGTCTGGAACTTCCCGAGTATGAGGGCAACAATATTAAGCATACCCGTGAACTCCTCGCCGAACTGAAAGAACAAGCCGATATCATTCCCGCCCCCGCCCAGGAAATGGCCTGGACCTGTGAAACAGCTTCCTACGCTCAGCATGAACGAACACCAGAAATGGTGGCACGTGTGCGGACCTTTGCCGACCGCTATCCCGATTCAAGCTTCTTACAAAAGTTAGTGGACCCTGTTCGCGAAGTGCAGGCCAAGAAAATCGACGAATATTTTGCTGCGAAAGATCTCTATGGTGCGGTGCAATTTTTTGAACAAACCCGTAGCTTTCTCTACCCTGAAGTCTCGGCGAAACTAGCAAGTAGACTTTTCTCGGCCTATGCAGACATCAATCGGGCTGAAAAGGCCAAGGAGTTTCTGACCGTCTTTCAGAAGAATAAACTCAATGAGAAGGGTTGGCTGCAGGTGGTTGCCGTGACGGGGGAGATGGTTGATCTCACAGAAGGCCAGGAGAAGGCCTCGTACGTAAAAAGTAATCGAGAGCTGGCCAGGAAGCTGGAAAAATTGGACATGAAATTGCCGCTTGATAGTAAGAATCGGCTCTATCTGCATCGGATTATCAATCACTCCGAGGGGTATCAGCATTTTTCGTGGATTCTAGCTACTGGCTTGAAATGGATCGAATCCGACATCTCCACAGGCTGCGATATAGTTTATCCCATGCTGCAAAAGATTCGGACCAATGACAAAGTCACTGCCAGCTTGAACTTGGAGCGTGGGAGCGCCGACTTTATCGATTCCAATCTGAAGAACTTGCTGCTATTTGAAAAAAATTGCGCCTATTCCCTGATGGAGTTCGAATTGGAATTGCATAAAGAAGCAATTTCTAGCCTCGCCAAACGCTATATGACTCGCGACTACATCCCTTTCGATCCTTTTGTAGCTTCGGTGATTTGGAACGTGGCTGAACTTGCGTATAGTCAGGGGGACAAGGAAAATGCGACAGCACTTTGGAAGCTCCTGAGCAGTAAAGGTGGCCTCGAGCTTCGCGAAGTTCGCTATGCCCGAAGTCGATTAAATGAGCAGCCGATGGAATTGGACAAGCTTTGGCAAGATTGAGATTTTCCTAAAGACCGTCCATAAGGGTTGTATTCTTGTGCTTGTTAGCCCTTTCAACCTCTGGCAAGATTTCAAAATAATTCAAGAATTAACATGAATCACCGATCCTCTTTCTGATCTCGTCTCTTTTCGTTACGAGTAAAGGGATTAAGTTATGTCGAGGTTTTATAAAGACCCATTGATTATCGCCGCTTTGGCCACACTCCCTGCAGCCGCTATAGGGTTTTCTGCTGTCATTGAATTCAAGAGCTTTGTCGTCCCACTCTTGGCGATAGTGCTTTGGGGTTTCATTGTAATCCAAGCCAGTCTTGCCAAGAGCAGCGACGGAGGCAAGGTCATTGATGATGACGATGAGATTCAAAGGCTCCATTTGGAACTGCAAACAGCGACCGATAAAGTCGATCGCATTGCGGAAAAGAAGCTTGTTCTCCTGAAAAACAATCTGGATAAGAAATTTTCCATGGACAAAAGTTCCTTGGAAACAGCGCTGAAGGAGTTAGAGATTGAAAATAACCGTCTGCGAGTGCAGATGGGGGAAAGAAACTCCGATCTAGCCAACATGCGCGTGCAGTTAAACGATGTTAAGATCGAACTGGAAGGCCATCGTGATCGGTTCGGAAAAATGGGTGGCAATGACGAAAGCGTTTTACAGAACGAAAGAATTCGCCAACTGCAATCCCATTTAAGCGAACGTGATGAGCATCTGGCGGCTCAGGAGAAACTGCTCCGCCATATACTCGGGCTGGTTCCGAGCATTCTAAAGCAAATGGCAGCAGTGGTTGATCATACAGAGACTTCGGCTATAGAAATTGGCGACAAGGTCCGCTCGATCTACGAAAAAGCTCAGGAGCACCTAGCGGAATCCAATGAGATCAATAAGCAATTTTCTGGCGTTTCTGGTAAATCAGAGGATGAAGAAAAACTATCACTGTCCGGTGTGATTTCGGTAGCCTTGAAATTGCTTCAAGAAATGACCGATATGCTGGATGAAAATGGTAAATTGAATCTACATTTCTCGCAATCCATTCAGGCGATCTTGGAAAATACGGCGACGATCAATAAGATCACGGAAGACATCCAATACATTTCGGATCAGACCAACCTTTTGGCTTTGAATGCAGCCATTGAAGCGGCTCGAGCCGGTGAACATGGTCGGGGTTTCTCGGTGGTTGCGGAAGAAGTGCGGAAGCTGTCCGACCGAACCAATCAGGCATCAAACGATATTACCCAAATCGTCGGCAAGGTGAATGACTCGATTGAAGCGATTTCCAAGTCGCTCATCGATAACCGGAGTAAAACTGAGAGCAAAAAGGAAAGTGTCGATAAGGCAGTTAAATCCTTGCTGCAAACCGCTCGCGATTCGACGGCCGTGTTCTCCAAATTGGTCGATTCTTCGGTGGTCAGTTCGCAAAGTGTGGCGCATAACATTGATCAAATTATTCTGAGTTTGCAGTTCCAGGATATAACTCGTCAGGAAATCGAAGCGGCAGTCGTTCCGATCAGGAAAATTTCCAATCTTGCGGAAGAGATGGTGACCAAGTTGAGTTCGCTTAATGTCGACTCCCAGAATCAAGTGCATATGAAGATGGCTGCTGGACAAGACTTTGCTGCTCAAGGTCATCCGACTTCTTCATCGACCCGATCGCCTGTGACGCCTGCGCCTACGAACCCCAAACAGGCGAGCCCCAGTCTGAGCTTTGATAGTCCTCCAGCCTCTTCTGGCGGCGGCAAAGATGCAAAATCCGGCGGAACATCGGTAAAGAAGCAGGACTCCAAGACGGGTGAAGTGCTGGTATTTGATTCGGCTGAAGAAAAGATGAAGAAAGACAATGATCCTGCTTCTAAAGAGGAACAGACTGAAGATCAAAAAGGTGCTGCGCGAGGCGATGTCTTGCTTTTTTAAGCGACTTCGGCTGAACGATCGCAAGGGTAAGTTTCCAGCATGCTGAGAAGATTGCCCTGAAAGATCCGCCGCAGTTGTAATTCAAGTCGGCCCGCCTCACCCTCAACGAGATGCTGGAAAAAGACCGATCCGATCACCTCACCCAAGGGCCTGCTCCAGGCAAAGTTCTTGTTTTTATCCTGTTCATTCCACCGTCCGAAATCTTCAAAGGTCTGCTCTGGTGATTGCAGCAAGTCCTTGAGCAGAGAGGAAATGCGAGTATTGGCTTCGAGACTGATGGTCGGCCGTCTTGGATTCATAATCAAAGCAGCGATCGTACCGCAAATCTGTCTTTCGATAAGCTCCACAAAATTAAGCCGACGCTGCTGCCCTCGACTTCGCAGGATATCATAGAGATAGAATCCCGCGATTTCAGCAAAGCGATTGATACTGGGGTCCTTGAGCAAGACTGTCCCTGAAGGGCTGATATAGGAAAATCCTTCACTTTCGCACTGCTGCTCGGCCCTGGCGAAATCAGCTCGAGTCATTTTTAGTTTTGCTTTGATATGACTGCTGGTGGCCTTGTCTGGCCTTATATAAAGATCAAAATGGGAGAGGTCTGTGGTATTGATATTGAGTCCCATAAACTGGTTGAGAGCTTTCAGGATGTGCAGAAGCTGATAGTCAAAGTCATAGAGCTGTTCGGTATAAGGATCAAAATCATCGCCAGGGATCCCATCCCAACTGCTGTGAAACTCCTCCCACATGGCCAATGATTGCCATTTAATCCAGGGGGCCGTATTCAACACACAATAGAAGTCTTTGGCCAGTTTCAAATAGTTCGTGCTATTAAGGGGTAGAGTGTCGGAATGGAAAGCATATTCGTCAATATTGTTCACCACTCGAATGGACCTTAGACTAGGACTCAAATAAGCAATCAGATGCTGATCGGCCAGATGATATTCGCCAATCAGGCAAAGGCAGAGGTGCTCAGGGTTTTGCGCAGCCCATTGATTGAGAACTTCGGCAGCAAAAGCATCTCGCCTGGACAAGCGATTGGGAGTGTCAAACTGCGAGTTGATTCCGCAAATCTGAATCTGATGAGAGCTACAGAAAGCGACGATAGGTTGATAGTTTTCCCAGGGAAAACCCCATTTATTGTGATAGTCAATTTGCTGGAGAAGTAGTTCTTCAGGCAGGCGGCCCGCAAGATACTCATCAAGCAGGGGCTGATCTTCGGCATTGAAAATTTCCAAAGCAACCATCAGTGGCTTTTGAGGATATGCGGATTTTAGATGGCGTAAAATGCGTAAAAATCCGCGTTGCGACTGCTTCAGAGTGTGGAAGTCTCCAAACAGCATAAATTGTGAATTTATAAGGCTCCCTACCAGCTGATCAGCATCACTTCGCTGAAAGGATGGAGGCAGGGAAGCATGGAAGTTCTGTGAATAGGCAGAAATTTCCACCGAATGCATAGAACTCATATGCTGCGATGCCTGAATCGCATGCTGATAAAGTTCCTGATGAAAGGACTGCAACTTATGCAATGCGCTGTTGGGCACAGCCTACCTCAAGCATAGGAATATGATGGCCGTTGAACCGGCTGCATCTTTGTCAGATGTGACTTGGAAGCTCTAAGAATAGTTTACCACAAGATGAGAGGCTCCCTCGGTGGGTGGCCTCCTGCGTGCTAAGAGAGGTGGGGAAAGATATTATTTTTTGTTGTTTATTAAGTCTTCGGGAGCTAGATAGAAACCACCCATTTGGGAATCCTGATCGGGGTTCATACCTGGAAAAATATAGTTACAGCGCAAGCCCTCTTTGCCTTTCGTTAACCAACCGAGATCCATCAGGGCTTTGCCTCGGCTCAAGCAGCTTTTTTGCAGTTCCGCTGTTGGCTCCTCCTTTTCCACTACTTCGCGAATCAGAATGCCAGTCCCTTCTTTGGTTAAGAGGCTGCCAATATAAGCGATACTATTTATCTTTAAGGCTTCATTGAGCTTTTTTACGAGCTCAGCTTGCGAAACAATGCTATCCCTCGTATTCAGTAATTCCCTCTGCTTTGGATAAACGACAAGGTCTTCCCCAGCAAGTAGCTTCTGCGCAACATCGAAGGCGAAATATGCTGGAATTTTTTGTTCCGCCTTGGCCAGAGCGAGAGCTTTCTGCTCCCAAGCTTCCGAATCTTCACCCTGCTGGCTCCACTGCTGCAAACGGAGAGCCGTGGCATACATTTTTCCCTTATCTGGAGCCATGATCAGCATCATTCGTCCCAGTTCATTTTGTCCCATGATTTGCAGCCAAATCATGTATTGGTTTTCATAACCATATTGGGCAATCATGGAAGCGCCGTTGCTTTCTGGGCAGGAGTCGAGGATAGCTTTGCCAGAAGAGGGGATCTTGATCCGCCATACGCGAAAGATGGAGAACTGCCAGGGTGCGTCATAGCGATTTTGCAGGAGAACTCGTAATTTTTCGCCGAGATCCTTGGTTCTCTTTGCGCGAGGATGGAAATAGTTTTCAATCTTTTCCCATCGATTGCTTTTAAGGTCAGTGAGGAAATCGCTGAGAACGCTATGGAGAAGTATTTCCTGGTTCTGCAGGGCAACTCCCGGTCCACGGGACAAGAGATCACACGTGGGCAGGCTCAGCGCTGAAGCTGCCGGGCTTTTAGCCGCCGCCGCACTGCTAAGACAGAGCCCCAGCATACCGCCCAGTAGGATGAGCCATCTACTTCGCGGCGCAACTCCCGCATCCAGAACTTTTGCCTGATAAATCGACAAGCTCCCAACTCCCGAATTCGGCGTTGATCAGGTCGAGCGCATCATCCAGATAGTCCTGCTCAACCGTGAACAATTCTTTCATGAGATGAGTTTCCAAACAATAGGCATTGTAAGTGAACGATTCGAGATCCGGATCAAAAATCAGGCTGACTCCGGCCTGGCGATCCTGAAAACGAAAGGCTTTTTGCATGTAGTTTTCATTTGTCAGCTGGTCTTTTTGCATGTCAAGCCTCCAAAGTAAAGATAGCCCCATTTGCTAAAGGTAACGAACCTTGGCAGAGGCGATCAAGGGTTTCCGGATAAAGCTGGCATTCTCCAGCAAAAATTCGGCTGGCGATCGCTTCAGCATCGGCAAGGCCGTCAAGAGGCACGCGAATTTGAGCAATGATCGCTCCTTCGTCATAATGTTCATTAACGAAGTGAATCGTCGCACCCGAAATTCTATCCTGATTCTTAAGAACGGCGCGATGCACATTCATCCCATACATTCCTTTACCGCCGTAGTTGGGCAAGAGAGCTGGGTGAATATTGATCGTGCGGTGTTCGAAGCCGGCAATAGGCGGGAATGGCTTCAGAAAGCCTCCCAGGGCGATCCAGTCAATAGCATGCGTGTGCAACCACTTCTGCAGGTCGCTTTGCAGCTCTGGTAGGGCAGCAGCCCCGAAGGAAGCAATGAAAGTGGGAAGTCCGAATTCACGCGCCGCATCAAGTCCTGGGCATTCGGCCTTGGAACAGATGATTGCGGCGATCCGATAGGCTTTGCCATTTTGCTTGGCGATGAGATTCTTCAGAGTTCGACCGCCACCGGAGAGAGCGAGTGCGACATTTTTCTGTATTGGTGCCGTCGTCACTGAAATTTCCCCTCTTCCTGCAGGCGGGCACCATTCCAAAAGGATAGGGCATCGACGGATTTTGAGCCGGCTGGTTTCAGTTGTTTGACCCAGATAGGATCTGTGCCTGTTCCCACCAAAAGTGCTTTATTTTTGCGATCCAGGCGAAAAATACCGGCTTCAAGACGTGGGGAGTCCTGTCCTGCTTGGGTTATATCTTCGATGACCAAACGTTGATCCTGCCAAAAGCAGTAGGAGCCTGGCCAAGGCTTGTAAGCACGAAACTCATTCACAATCTTATCCACAGGTTTTCCCCAGACGATTTGACCGTCATTCTTGGCAATTTTTTTGCAAAAGCTGACCTGATCTGGATTCTGCGGCAGGCCAATGAATCCAGGCTGACGCAGCATGTCCAGTGCTTTCAGGAGCAAGGGGCCACTGCTTGTGAACAGTCTTTGGGTCAAGCTGGCGGAATATTCCTCGGTAGCAATAGCATACTTTTCTTGAAGGATGATGTTTCCTGCATCCAGAGCTTTGACAGTGAAGAGAATAGTCACGCCAGTTTCCTGCAAGCCATCCAGCAGTGCAGCCGGCACAGGAGTTGCCCCCCGATAGGCGGGCAGGAGCGAGGGATGAATATTGATCGTAGCCCGCGTCGGGATTTGTAAAAATTTATCGCTGAGAATCTGTCCGTAAGCAGCCGTAATGATGACATCAGGGGCTGCCTGACCCAAACTTTCGAGAAAATCAACCGAACTGGCTTTCTCGGGTTGCCAAACGGTCAAACCCTGCGATTGAGCGAATGCAGCCACCGGTGGCTCAGTCAGGACTTGCTTTCGTCCAGCCGGACGAGCCGGTTGACTGACCACGCCCAGGATTTCATCCTGGCCTGAGCGGCAGTGTTCTATCAATTGCTGCAAAGGGCTGACCACTTCTTCGGGTGAGCCCATGAATATAAGTCTCATGCAAACCTCGCCAACCAGGTTACCGGGCGGTATGGGAATTGGAATGGATCGGAATCTTGCGTCCAAAGCGCAGCAAATATGCCACGGACGAAGGATGGGAACAATGTGTCAGCCTGTCCAGAATCAGGGCACGTTTTTCGGCAAGCCTTTGCATTCTTCAAACTGACCACGCAGGGTAAGATTGATTTCTTTGAGGAGTTCGTATTCTTTGGCTGATTTGATCCGGCCGTAATACTCGGACAATTCCACAGAACGATCGGGATTCATCAGCGAAAGGATTTGGGTTGTTTGCTTCTGTGGAAACCGGTTAAAGAGCGACACCACAAGGTCCTTGTCCAGCTTTTCAAAAACTGCCGCGGCCTTCTTTGCTTCCATCTTTTGATAGAACTCGATGAGCTTGTCCAAACGATCGCTTTGTACCTGCTTTTCCTTTTGAATGGTTTGCTGGAAAAAACCCATTTCATCCTCGAGCTTTTTTATTTTTTCATCCAAAGATTTTTCTAAATTCTTTAGTTGAGTCTCACGACTGCTGAGAATACCAATACGATTTTCCACTTGGCTTTGCTTGCGCTCGAGCATAGTAAAGTATCGGCCGATTTCATCTTTTTCCATGCCTTCGCTGTTGATTTTTGGTAAATTCAGCAGGTCCTCGAGAAAGCCTCGACGTTTCTTTTCTACGAGCTCTTTTTCGTCGGGAAGCGCTTGGGCAAGCTCGGGTACATTTGCACCTGGGGTTGGTACAGCTACGCTGGCAGTTTTGGTTTCAGTCTGACTCCAAAGCGGCTTATCGCCAAAATAGAAGAACTTACTGTCGCCTAAAAAAATATAAGCAATCACCGCAATTTTCACGACGATGATCGATGGAATGCTATAGCGAGTGAGGAAATGAGCCGTCGTCGTCATGAGTGACTCCTAGGTTGATGCTTTGCGTCGATTCATCTGAATTGCGAATTCGTCCAGCTCTTTTTGTTCCATAATTTTCATTTGCTTGACGAGTTGTTCATCATATCGTTCATCAATATTTTCCAGCATTTTCATGCGTCTTTGAGCTTCGGTTACCATGATCATTTGGTGTCGCGCATCCTCTTCGATGTGGCGAAGAATTTTTAATTTTTGGTACCATTGCGCTTTGGCAAAGTCGACACCTTGTTCCAGGGCTTCCAGCAATTTTCGTTCCGAACTCTGCCGCTCACGATTCAGCTTTTCCACACCTTCGATATACATTTTTTGTGAATTTTGAAGAGAAAGTATCGCTTCTTCACGTTTGATATGAATCAGGTTGAGCAGCATCGTCTCCTGATCAAACTGCATCTTTCGGACTTTGATCAGCGGTTGAAGCTTATTAATCTTTTGCCTGGTATTTGCCATGATTCTTATCCTTAGCCACCACGATGAGATTTGCCCGCCAAGACCCGACGTAATCCGTTCAAGGCATCTTCCATACTGGTGGATTCAAGGATACCTTGTTTGAGAAAGCCTTCGATCAAAGGCATCAATCTTATGGCTTCATCCAGTTTTGGATTGGTCCCTGGCTGATAGGCTCCGATTTGAACCAAGTCCAAATTACTGGAGTAGACTCCAAGCAACTCGCGAAAATAGTTGGCCTGCTGCCAATGATTCTGTGGCACGATATCGGTCATAACCCGGCTGGCACTCGAAGGAATATCTATGGCCGGAAAATGGCCCTTCATGGCGAGGTCACGAGTGAGGTTGATGTGGCCATCCAGAATCGAACGGGCGGCATCAGCTATCGGATCATTGAAATCATCGCCATCGACTAGAACCGTATAAAGACCACTGATGGGCCCCTTGCCTTTTGGCTGGGGACCTGCTCGTTCCAAAAGTTTTGGCAAGAGTGAGAAAACCGAAGGTGTGTAGCCTTTGGTTGTTGGCGGTTCACCCACGGCATTACCTATTTCTCTTTGAGCCATGGCCACTCGAGTCAGGCTGTCCACCATCAGCATAACCTTTTTCCCCTGGGTAGAGAAAAATTCTGCAATCGTTGTGGCTAGCTTTGCTCCGCGGATGCGCATGAGCGGTGATTGATCGCTGGTTACTATGACAACGACCGAGCGTTTGAGACCTTCCGATCCCAGATCACGCTCTATAAATTCCCGCACCTCTCGGCCTCGTTCGCCGATCAGGGCGATAACGTTGACATCGGCTTCGCTATGCTTGGCGATCATTCCCATCAGTACGGACTTTCCAACACCGGATCCGGCATTGATGCCAATCCGTTGGCCCTCACCAAAGGTCAGGAGAGCATCCATTGCCCGAATTCCCAGGCTCAGCGGTTTCTCAATTCGCATTCTTTCGATAGGGTTGGGGGCCGGATGATCAATATCAAATTGCGCCGCCGTTGCAGGAATCTCCATCTCTCCACCATCGAGGCGACGCAGAAATGCATCGAGCACATGACCTAAAAGAAAATCACCAACTGGAACTTGAGTGAAGGAACGAACCGACTGAATGGTGGATCCTGGTGAGACCCCGTTGAGATGGGAGTAAGGCAGTAAGAGGACGCGATCCTTGCGGAAGCCTACGACCTCAGCCACAATGGGATCTTTGCGATCATTGGCTTTGATGCTGACGATCGATCCTATATGACAACCGGGAAGCGTGGCTTCAATAAGGGTGCCGACGATATCGGACACCTTGCCTTGAAAAGACCACGGAATACTCTGAAAGCTGGCTTTAAGGTCGCCTGCATCAAGTTTGCGAATATTTCGTAACGACTCCATTAACCAACCTTTTCCTTGCTTTCAAACAGTTGAATATCAGCCTGATCCAGTAGCTCGCGGATGATTTTTGGTAGATCGCCATCCACGACGGAATGCTTGCCTTCCACTCGGAAGTGGTCATCCTGTAATTTTTCATCCATGCGAAGTTTCTTACGCATCGAAGGATCTGACCAGTTGGATAGATCCTGGAAGGCTTTGGGACTCACATGGATAATAAAATCATCTTCAGGAAGTGCATCGCTGATAGCTCGTTCAATGACGGCACCAAAGGACTCGGGATTGATTTTGAACTCTTTATGGAGCAACGCCTCGATAAAGCTTTGACAGATCATGAGGAAATTTTCTTGAACATGAGTGAGTATGGATTTTTGCATACCTTGCAAATTTTCAATGATGCCTGCCAATTCCTCAGTAATGGTATGCACCTTATCCTGAGCACTGAGGGTGCCCTTTTCCTCGCCTTGCTGAAATCCCTGCTGGTAGCCTTCAGATCGGGCTTCCTGACGCAGCCTGTCTCGCTCGTCTTCGCTCAGAGAA
>JBGSRE010000860.1:0-4702 GCA_041737755.1 Oligoflexus sp. | reverse complement strand
GTGCTGAGTTCTTCTCTAGGTACTCACGACACAAATCTATCGCCGCTGGATATTCTTCCAACAGAATCAGTTCATCGAGTTTTTGGAAACGACGAGCCACTTCCCTTTGCTCGAGAACTTCTATGGGTGGCACCACCAGTTCCGGCAGCTCCTCCTTCTGGCTCCAGCCCAAAGACCAGGTCTGTTCCTTCAAGAGGAGGCGAACTTGAGGAAAGGGATTTTGCTGTTTTTCTGGATCCCCCTCAATCCATTGCAAAAGAGAGTCAGGCAACTGACTGGCCTGAATCAGGGCATGCCGAATATCTTCGGTCGCAGCCGTGGTGATATAGGCGTTAAAGTTGGCCTTTTGTTTCAATGTATCGCCAAATAGAGCTTCTGTTATGATTTTCGGAAATTCAATAAATAACTGTCCGGGAACATTGCCGAGGAAGAAATGTTTGGTCATAAAAACGGATAACTGACCCAAGGCCTGGATAACAGTCAGATGCAGGCCAGCCAAGCCATGCGGAAGCTGGCTTCGCTGCAGTTCTTCCTGCTCGATCAATCGGCTTTGATCGGCGTCCAGACTCTTATCAAGAAATTCAAAAAGAAGCCAAAATCCTGTCTGCTGATCATCTTGCAAAGCAACCGCACGAAAAGAATCGAAGCGTTCTCGGAGCAGCTCTTCGCAGTTTTGCACCAAAGCTTCACGGCGTATTTGGCCTTCAAAACTGGTTTGCAGCAGTTCCTGGCCTTGAATTTCCAAAGTCCAATCGACGATCTGCCAAGGCAACTGCTTACGATGAGGCGCTCTGCCCTGGTCGGCTGCCCAAGAAAAAACATGCTCTTCCTTCTGGATAAAGCCTGTATCTCCCAGATAGGTCTTCAAGTTTTGTAGATTCTTGGCAGTCATGCAACCTCGATTTTGATCCTGCTCCAAACACAAGATCTCTGCTTGCAATATAGCTCACTTGGACCCAATTCAATTTTGACTCTTATGAGCTTGGCTATCTTGTCGGTAAAATGGGAGATAAGTTTACGCTCGAATGCAAGAGGACTCGCCCAACAGGGGATAAAAGGAGATCATCATGGACTTTGTCACCAGCTATCAACGCAAAGCCGCTTGGCTCGATCAGCAGGGAGTCGGCCCTCTGTTGCTTAAACTCCAGACCAGAATCTATGGTTTTTTAATGCAAGAGAATGAGTTACGTATCTTTAGTCCAGCGATGATCCGATCTTTCACTTTCGACCTCACCTATCTTCTGATGAGGCATCGCGCCTGGCATAACGCCCCAATCCTTTCAGAACTGACCATTGATTTTCTCTGCAGTGAATTTTTGGTCCCACGGCATCTCGCAACTCAACTGGTGGAAAATAGTTTGGACCTCTTGCATTCCTATACGCCATCTGAGCTGGACTGGACTGCAGAAATATACGAAGAGGAATTTCTAGAACATCTTTTTGTCTGTTCCACACTCGCCAAAGATGACAATGCCCTGGCCGATGATATCGGCTTCGGTCGCAATCTGATCGAACTTCTTCGCTCGGCTATTCGCTTGGATCAGGATGCCGAAACCGCTGGACTATTCCAGTTTGCGCCTGAACTAGCCGGTAAACTTAATATTATTATGAGCCGGATCTTCGCCGAGCAGGACGCATGCCCTTGGGCATTGGACCTCTATCGTTTAAAGAATATTCTCCAGCGAGACGCTTATACCAAGAAGAAAAATCTCGTTCCGATCTATTTAAATAGGCTCTTCAACATTCTTATGAGCTGTAATTGGTTAGGCAATGAGAGTCAGGCCATCGCCACCAGTGGAATTGGCGAACATATTATCAGCGACATGAGCACACTAAGTCGTTGTGGACTTATCTATGAAGAAGGACGCAAAAGGCATGAACCAACATTGATTCGACTGAGCGCCAAGGGTTTGGAATTGACCCGGACCGCCTTCGCCTTAGCAGCATGTACAGTTAAACACCCAAATTTAAAGGGCCTACCGGCTATTTACCAGGTCGCAATTGTGGAACGTTTGTTTGGTCAAGCCGGTGACGATCCATTGGCTTGGATTAAAAGTCAATCAAACGCTTTTGCCCCAGAGGCTCTACGCCTTGTCATTGGCATTTTAAAGCAGCAACAGAAAGACGAGACTTTACTGGAGGTTTTTGAAAAATTGCTGCATAATCAGGCCCACGCTTGGATTCGGGTGGAGATCTGCGAAGCTCTCCCCCTCGCCGATAGACTGGAGATTTCTCAAAATTTATTGCGTCCTTTGGCCGCCGAAGATCCTTCACCGATGGTGCGCAATGCAGCGCGTTCCGCTCTGAAGAGACAAGCCAGGATACAAAGCAGGATTTGAAGCGAAAGCGATTCCAAGGCGAGAGTTGATAAAAGTAAGTGGGGCAGTCAACATTCAAAGAAAATTTGGTGCCATGGAGTTTGCTTTATGCTCAAAGGAATGACGATAGACGAAGTCCGTCGCATGCATCTTGACGTTCATGATATTCAGATTCATCAAGAGCGAATCAGTGAAGCCATCAAGAGTCGTCAGGATCTTTTTATTCCCATTAAAGACACCTGTCGTTTGGAAAACGGCGGCATTCAGCCAGAGCGTTACTTGCATGAGATTCATCGGGAAAAAGCTTCTGGATTTGTGGCATTTGTTCCGGCTGCAGGGGCTGCAAGTCGCTATTTCAAACCCCTCGCAGAACTTCGAATCGCCCTGGAAGCAGGTGATCAGCTGGCCACTCAAAAGCAGTTTACGGAACTCAAAATGCAAAATGCAAGTAGCTGGCCTTTACCAGCGCAACTGTCCGCTTTCATCGCCCAGGACAGTTTGAGTCCACTCAATGCTTTGCAAAGAAAAGCTTTGATCGATGAAATCGATTTACCGAAAGCTTTGCTTCCCTGCTGGAAAAATGGCCCCACATTTCTACAAATGAAACAAACGGAACACAGCAAAATCCACGGATTGATAGCTGAGTTCTATGTGGCCCCGCTGGGTCAATCGCAACTTTTTGCCGAGCATCTCCAGACTTCAGCACAGGACGAACTGCATCGGAGCCACCATTTTGTGGAACAAGGCCCAGAGATGTCAACCTTGCGTTTCCGAATGGACGGCACGCCCTACCGAACGGCCGACCAGCAGCTTTCTATCGTCCCAGCTGGACATGGGATGCTGGTGCGGCTTTTTCAAGAAGTGCGTAAGCGGGTGCCAACGGCCCATTCCCTCTTCATTCGCAATATTGACAATGTGAATGGTGCGCAAACGGAAGTCCTGGAAGAAACCGAGCTGTTCCTCGTGCAACATCAGATGGTCCTGGCTGCATTGCATCGGATCCGCAAGTACCTGCATGAAGATAACATCAGTGATGCGGCGCAGATCGCGACGGATCTTTTGCAAAACATGTTGAATCCACGAAACATTCTTACCGGATCTTGGCTCAAAGAACTGGAAGAGCCCTGGAAACCACTGTGGCAGCTACTCGTTCAGGGATTTCATTGTTCGGCAAGCCACGCTCTTAAAATTCGGCGGAACCATGGCGATAAGCAGGGGCTCAGGGTGCTCTTCGACCGTCCTTTGAACACCATGGGGCAGGTGCCAAATAGTGGCAACGATATCGGTGGCACTCCCGTTTTCGCCCAGACGAATCAAGGCGAAGTCAGTATCTGCCTGGAATTGCCGCATGTGAACCAAATTGATCGAAAGCGATTCTTGGAAGATCCACTCAAAGCCACCCATTTCAATCCCGTCTTTGTTGCTGCCGAGATCCCCCAGAACCCCCAAACCTATGATTTGGAAAATTGTCCCTTCTGGATTCTTGCTGAGAAGACCATTTTGGGCGAGCCCGTGGTCTATCATGAAATTGTTTTATATGAGGTTATCGGCAATAGTTTGACAGCTAATCTCCTGTTTCCAGCAATTTCCCGTCGACTGTTCAAGCCTCACAAAACCCTGCTTGACGGTCTTAAACCAGCCTTATGAAAAGGCCTTAGGCGCCTCGCTCTATGGAGTCGGGGTGCCAGGACTTTGACGATTTGACAAGCCCCTGACACCTCGGTCAAGACTGGGTTTCACCCCACACATCCGCACGAGCATCATGCAGTGCAAGGTTTACCCGTTGAACTCGTCAGTAAACCCTTCATAGAATGGTAGTAGACAACCCCCAACCTTTCTCGGAAGGAGTCATTCGATGGGTCCCCAAGTAGGCAAGTCAATTTTCAAAAAAGCCCTGGTGGAGCTCGGTCATGATCCAGGCAATTATGAGGGCAAGCGCATGTCGCTCGGCGGCATGTGCGAACTCTATGAACTGGATCAGGACTTTGTACTCGATGCAATTGATCGCAAGGAAATTGCTGCCCACTATGACTACTTTCACGATACGATTTGGGTTGATGCCTTGGACGCAGCTCATTTCTACTACTGCTACCTGAGTCGCGAGAAGCTCTTTAATCCATGAGCATAGCTGTCTTGGTGCGCAGCTCAATGAAGAAAGCTGCTGACAATTAAGACCAATCGGGGTATAGTTTCGTTCCGTCCTTATGAAGAGGGCGGCTACTCCTGCCTGTTTTTCACTGAGGTCTATGAATCATGTCTTTACTTGCCAGGCTCAACCTCAATTACCTGCGGATCTTTCTCGTTGTCTATCGGACGCGCAGCATGACTTTGGCGGCCAAGCAACTGCATCTGACACAATCTGGAGTCAGTCAGCAGATCAAGTC
>JBGSRE010000838.1:0-4104 GCA_041737755.1 Oligoflexus sp. | reverse complement strand
CTTGCTCAATGCGCTGGCATCTATCCCAGATGGCAGATCTTTTACAGTATCGAAAGCCAAGCTGCGGGTCCCCTGCTCCACTTCCAGCATCACCCCAAGGCGCATCAGGAATTTATACTTGAGACCGGCCGCGATATAGGTCCCGGATGGCTTATAGGCAAGCTTATAGGCACCCAATGTGGCGTCTTCGTAGGTCGCAACGTAGGCACCGGCCGCCGTATAGCCTAGTTTCGCATAAGGTTCGAAGCCACCCAATTCAATCGGCAGCCAAGCCTGCACTTCCAATCCAATTTCAAATCCATCGACCGATTTATAATTGAGCTTGGAAGATTTATCAAAGGTGACTTGCCCGAGCGAGACGCCAAAGCCAATAGGCACGAGGGGAATAGGATCCAGGTGAACCGCAGCTTTTAATTCAGTACCGGATTCCTTATTGCTCACCGAATTTAATTTAAAATCCGTCGAGCGATTGCCGGTGAGGACTTGGACATCAAAGAGGGCCCAGGCGGGGCTGGAAAGGAGTAAAGGAACAGTAAGGAGCAGTGCCAGGCAGCGTTGCTTCATCGAAAAAACCTCCGCGCGGTTAAAAAGCTATTGTTCCATGTTTCTATCATGAATAGGATGCGGCAACAACGCAGGTTTTTCACTAAGCCGCCTGAGTCGAGGGGATCCATGCCGTTAAAGGTTCTGCATATCGATAGCGAAAGCACCTGGCGAGGAGGCGAAAATCAAGTTCGTCTGCTCCTTCAAGAGGCGCAAAACGACAATTGGCAATGGCATCTGGCAGCACCCCCTGGCAGTGAAGCGCTCTTACGCATGGCCCACCTAGCTCAAACTCTTGCCTTGCCGATGGGTGGGGCCCGGATCCTTTCCGCCGCTTGGATTTTAGCCCGCTATGTTCGAACGCACGGCATTCAATTGATCGATTGCCAAAGCGGGCGCGCGCATAATCTCGGGCTATTTGTCAAAAAGCTTTGCCCAGAATTGAAGCTGGTGGTGCATCGCCGGGTAGACTACCCGCCCGCTCCCGGTTACTGGCACCGGCGAAAATATCAAAGTCCACTCATCGATCGCTATATCTGCATTTCGTCAGCCATCGAAAAAGTGCTGGCCGAAGCCGGGGTTGATCCGAAACGCCTCAGTGTCGTTCGCAGCGCGGTGGATAACAGTCCCTTTGCAGCTATCGATCGCAAGGCGTGCCGCAAAAAGCTTGGGACCGATTGGGGAATCGCTGCCGATTGCCCGGTGATTGGCAACCTTGCCTATATTACCGAACAGAAAGATCACGCGACACTGATTCGAGCTCTAGGCATTTTGCGGGATCGAGGCCTTATGTTTTTGGCTTTTATCGCTGGCGATGGGGCTTTACGAGGTGCAGCCGAGCAATTGGCCTCGGCGCTCAAGCTTGGCCCGGACCGCTTGCGCTTTTTGGGTGTTCGTCAGGACGTGCCTCAGCTCTTAGGTGCTACCGATATTTTTGCCCTCAGCTCGCAGGATGAGGGACTTGGTACAAGCCTGCTCGATGCTGTGCATAGCGGCTGTGCCCTGGTTGCTACCGCAGTTGGGGGCATTCCAGAAATCGTCTTGCATGACAAGACTGGCTTGCTGTCCCCTGCCAGAGATCCGCTTGCCTTTGCCAACAACCTGGAGCGTTTGTTGCGCAATCCCCTTGCCATGCAGGAATTATCAAACAATGCGCGCGATCATGTCGAGCGAGAATTTTCCCTGCAAGCGATGGTAGAAGGCAACTTGCGCATCTATCGTGGGCTCGTCAAGACAGGCGATCAATAGCCCCAACTTACTAGTCATTTTATCTGGTGTCATCGGTCTTAGCTCGTCTTGCATTGCAAGCCTGCATAGCAGATTCCACCCAGACCAGACAATTTAACCAAGCAGGTCTGCTCATCCCAGCAAAAGCTTAGAGCGGCTGCCCATGGGCTTGTCCAGGACGCCGAACATTCGATCTAATCTGCTTGCGACCCGCAAAAGCGTATGCCATAACCTCAGCCTGTACTAACCCACATACAAGTGCAGTCCGTCTCTCCGTGCCCTTTAGGAGAAATATTATGAAGCAAAGATTGGCTGGTCTTTCCCTCTGTGCCCTCGCATTGCTTGCCAGTGCCTGCCAGCCTCGGACCAAGACTCGAGTGATTACTGTCACCGTTCCCGCAACATCAATGCCAGGTGACACCGAGCTGGTCAACTTTGTTAAGCAAACCTTTGGCTCCCCACTGCTGTCTGTATCTGGCAATGCTGAATGCGCTGATCGAAACGAGGGTCAAGCCCTGCAGTCTGAAGCTGTACAAGGCGTATGGTATGGTTATCAAGATTTAGATGAGCAATCGGTTGCGGTCACCACTAAAGTCCTCAACGGTGGAATTTTCGAACGAGAACTCACCAACAAAACGGATTTACGATACACCATCCAGAGCGATAAAAAAGAGTTGAAGCTGTGTGGCGAAGCGATAATTCCGCAATCCATCGAAGACATCGGCACGCAATTGAAGCAGGCAGTAGATCGATCGGCCACATTTTATAGCAAAGTTCGCCTGAGTCTTCCTGAGCTTAACTTACCGCTTATGCCACAGCTCGGAATCGGCGTTGAGCCGCAATACACGAAAGACGTTAAACGCCTCGATCAAATATTAAAACTGAATGGAACGAAAACTCAGACCGCGACGCAGACCGTTACGACCCAAACTGACAATGCTTTCTATTCACCCTTTGGCGATGAAACCCTCAGCCCCAGCATCTATTCCATTTCAGTCATTCCCCAAAGCCTCGAAGCGAAGCAAGACGGTCTTTATAACGGCAAGGCACTGTGGGAATTCCCAGTGGTCTTTCATCACGAATATGGTCACCATATTTTTCAAATGCTGTTTGGTGATTCAACCGTACTAAGCTACGTCAACTATCTCGATTATTGGAGTCGTAACCGAAACCTGCATGCTATTCATGGTTCCCTGGCCGGCTTAAATCAGGATGAGGATCTGGCTCAAAAGCAAGAGCGGATAGGGTTTTTGTCAGGCTCGGGCTATGTTTTCAGTTCCATGAATGAGGGTTTCGCTGACCTGTTCGCCTATTATAGTCTAGGTGAAACTAAAGGATTATTCGATATCAGCTGTTTTGCACAGACCCGGGAAGTCTCCGCAGCTATCATGTACGGCGGCATTGCCAAGGTTTGGAATGAAGAGCTTTGGAATGAGACCTTTGATATCAGCAAAAGTATCGATGCTGATCTTGACGCCAATAAGTCGAGTAAAACTCCCATTGAAATTTGCAGCACGCCCTCATTCGATGACATACATATCATGGGAGCCGTGATTGCCCATACCGTGGATGCCGCTTTTGATATTGTCGCTCAGTCTCGCCCCAATCAAGCTTCCGCTCTTTTGAAAGCCGGACTGCTGATGCAATGGATTCAAGAATTGCGCGCCTCCGATGAAGTTCTTGAACTCAGCAGTAAACACAGCTTGAGCCGAGTTCTTAATAGTGCCCTCGGCACGAGTTTAAAAGCCTTGCAAGGCCAAAACCCAGAGGCCCTTTGTGCAGTGGTAGCGAGCAAGTTCCCTTACATGTTAAAGCGTTGGCAAGATAAAAGTTTTGAAGATGAAGCTGGCATTCTCAAAACCTGCACGGCGCCTTGATAGGACCTTCATCGGCGAGATAAAAGCTCGAGTTTCGGCCCTGCCTTTGGCTTTCTCAAGGTGAGAATTATTCGGGACGGGCACGGATAGGCGGTTCTAGCCTCAATTTTTCGCTCCTTTCTTCGTTTCAAAATTCGTTCAAAAGACCAGCTATTTCATAAGAATAACTGGGGCTTTCAAGCTTTCCTCAAGGCCGACCGATAGCTCTCTAAGAAATCTCTTATCTTGGGGTAATCCTGTGAGCAAACAAGTCATGCCTTCCCATTGGGCCTTAGCGAGTGGACTTTTGTTCTTATTTCTCACTGCTTGTGACAATAGAAGTTTCTCCAGCAGCGCCCCCTCAACGGAATCCGCACCCGCACCTGCTCCGGCAGGGGAAGTGGATAGCGGCTCGTCTCAGTCGGCGCCTCCTGAACCCTCAAAACCCGATTCTATTGATCAAGTGGGAGGGGTTCCC
>JBGSRE010000833.1:0-6147 GCA_041737755.1 Oligoflexus sp. | reverse complement strand
TGCCTTGCTCGAGCGAACGCAGGGCGCGGATGGAAAGCCGATATCGTTCGGCAAACTCTTTTTGTGTGAGCCCAAGCTCTTGCCGCCTTTGTTTGATGAAAATGGAAAGTCCCTTAGGGAACATGTTTTGTCCTCCTCGAGTCAATTATACGTTTGCGTTCAATTACTGTCAATTTTACAATAAATTATTGTAATTATTACGATATGTGAAACACTCATGCGTGTCTTGAACAGTTTGTAGTCAGGATCGACAAACTTAGTGTGGAAAGATAGCACTCTTGTCCCAACAGGTGACAGCGTTGACATCATTCTTGAAATTGGTGGTCGCCCCGGAGTCTGAATAACGTGGCAGAGGACTTGTGGCCAAAGGGAAATCACCCCTAGTACCGGCGATGCTCACGCCGCGTTTGATGTTGCCGGCAGCGAGCTTGTAAGAACGATTATTTGTTACGAGTCCCAGCGAAAGAAATCGATGTTGAGATGCTCAAATGCTCTTCGGAATAGTTCGCCTGTGGGTGGAAGTTGCTGAACTTGATTAAGAGCATGCATGATACCGACATGGAAAAAAAAGAATTTGGCTGTGCTTACTGCTTTTCTCCTTTTGGATTTCGTCCAGGGCTGAAGGCTAAATCCCAACAGAGTATCTTCCAGCATCTGATAGTAGTCCCGCACTGTATTAGGAGCTAACTGGGCATCTTGACCACTATTTAAAGCTGCATGCTCAAGAAAGCGGGAATAGTTTGCAAGGTTTCTTACCAAGGCTTCGGCTACGATCTCTTCTTCCAGGTCTTGGCTTTTAGAGAGCTGGCGTATTTGCTACAATGAACGGACTCACTCAGTATGATAAGGAGATGTTATGCGCTTACTTATGGGTTTTTGTGCCTTTGTTACCCTGTCGATCGGCGGATCGCTTATGGCAGCTGATGGCAGCAGCGGCTGCGGTCCAGGCTGGTACATCCTCAAAGAGAATTCTATGCTGTCCTCAGCCGGTCGGGCCATAACCAATGGTGTACTGTCGCCCAGTACTACTTTGGGGATGACCTTCGGTACCTCGAACTGTTCGAAGCATTCCCTGGTCGATGCTGATAAGCGAAGCCTGCATTTCGCCAGTCGCAGCTATGATATTCTTCGACAAGATATGGCCCGCGGTGGAGGTCGCCATCTGGATGCTTATCTCGCGACCTTTGGTTGCGACGTTATAGCACGTCAAAATCTGTCCGGACAGATGCAGGATGAATTTAGACAAGAACTTTTTCTGACGATACAGCCCGCTGCTCTGGTCGAATCCACGCGCGGCCTGATCGAAGCTTCACCAGCACTGTCCACGTCCTGTTCCTGATATGATCAGACTGCTGATCAGCTCTCTCTTGATTTTGATGAGCTCAGACCCGATCCAGGCAAAAAGCCAGGAGTCGGGTTTCCTGTCTTGGCAGCGGATCCTGCATGCGCAAGAGGGCATGAGCAGCATCGAATCGCCGGAATTTTTCATCAGTCCCCGCGGCATGCGCGATCCTCGGGCTGAATGGGAAGCTCTTATCCGGGCAGATGAGCGTCAGCAAAGCGATTGGGCATGTCGATTCCCGGCGCGCATTCTGGTGTTTGAGCGGATCAGCGGGCGTTCTTGGCCTGCAGCACCCTGTACTGAGTATCTTGCCTGGAAAAAGCGCTTGAATTTTCGCTCGCTCAGTCTGGTGTATTCGACAGCCTATGCTGGCAATCCAGCTTCGGCGCTGGGCCACAACATATTGAAATTCAATTTGCAGGATGGGGCGGAGGACGAGCAGGAATCGGGCTTGCCGCTGCTGGACTATGGCTTCGGGTTTCTGGCCAAGAGCGATCCGAATGATGGCGGCATGGTCTATATCTTTAAGGGTCTCTTCGGAGCTTACCCCGGATTTTTTGTACTTCAGCCCTACTACGAACTGGTGAATACCTATGCCTATGCGGAAAACCGCGACCTGTGGGAAGTCGAACTCAGTCTCTCCCACGAAGAAAAAGATCTCTTCCTTGCCCATGTCTGGGAACTGATCCATCAGGCCTCGACGCCTTATTACTTCACTCATGTGAACTGTTCGACCATGATCCTAGAAGTCCTGGATGCCGTGAAGCCGGATTGGGATCTGCGTTCGCAGTTCAAGGGGTTGATCCTACCTCAGGCCGTCATGCAAAAAGTGGCCGCGGTGGGGGCCAATGGTCGAGATTACTTTTGGCCATCGCAGAAGCGCATCTTCGGCGAGCGCTGGCGTCTTCTGAATGCGGATCAACGGAAAAAATTCCTGGACTGGCGCGATCATGCAAAACTAGCCGCGGCAGCCGATGATGCGGCCGTGCTCGATACCATCATCGAGCAGTTGAATCTTAAGAAATCCAAAATTACGCTCGACCAGCAGGAGGCATTGCGCGCTGATGAAGACAGGGTCCTGCTCGCCCGCTCTCATTTACCTGCGAGCAGCCTGCAACTGCCAGGTCGGGCAAGCGCCGGCAACAATCCTCTTGCTGCCCATGGTCTTCACAAGCTGACCCTGCTAGCGGGAACCGAGGATGCGGGACTCCGCCTGCGCCACGGACTGCATGATCTCTTGGATGCACCGCAGGGCTTCAATTCCTACTATCACACTAATTTTTTCGACCTGAGCCTTATGCGGAGACATACTGATAAAAAAATAGGCTACGACTTCAGGGTGATTGATCTCTGGTCGATCAATCCTCACGAGCGCATCAACCCTGCTGGCACCTGGGCTGTGACCTTCGGCATAGATGATCAGGGTCTACATCTGCGCGGGGCCTTCGGGGCGTCTCTGGAACTTCGTGCCGATCGTTCGCTGGTCTACGGGATGCCGGATCTGGATGTGACGAGAGAAGGTCAGAGCGCTGGTGTGCGTCTTGGGTGGTTTCATAGCTGGACATTCGGCTGGCGACAGCTGCTGGAATTTCATCCTGCATATGCGTTGGATAGTCAGGCCATACGCTGGGATTGGATGTGGGAGCAGCGCTGGAGTCTGAATCGTCATTGGCAGCTTGAAGCTCGGATCTCATATGAGGATCAGGTGCAAGCTCGTCTGGGCATCGGTCAGTATTTTTAACTACTTTCCTCACACTGAGCCTAGTGAGTTCAAGAGTATTCGGCCAGGTCTATGGTCGCATCGACGACGGCTACCCTATTATCACCATAGATCCCAGCCTTCTTTGCAGCAGTCTTACCTTTCTCGATGCCGAGGGCCGGATTCAGACGGGTAAGCGAACGTGCGATGCTCGGGTCTGTCATGTCTGAAAGCACAGTTTAATTCTATAAACGCTAAGCTTTTTCTTTAACATTGGAAGATCCATGTCACCTCTCCTTGGTGGTTATAGAGGCCTTGTCGGCGGGGAAAAAGGATTATTCAAGGGGTGGTTACTCGACGATTAACCTCCAGTCGGTACTTTTCCGGCAAATGGATATGGGCTTTACGATATGGCGGGCAATGCTTGGGAATGTGTTTCGGATTGGTATCGCGCTGATTACTATCAGTGGCTCGCAGCACAAGCTGATCCCACGGAAAATCCGAAAGGGCCATCAGATAGCTTCGACCCCAATGAAGCAGGGGTAAAGAAACGGGTTATGCGAGGGGGGTCTACCTTTGTACTTCCCAATATTGCCGTCGCTACGAAGTTGGGAGGAGGGGCAAGGGCGAAATTGATACTGGCACCAATTATCTCGGCTTTCGTTGCGCTAAAGATGTGAACGGATAAAGTAACAAAGCTCACTCTTGCGAATAGGGTATAGCCGGTCGATGCTTCGAAGTCGTCGACGTAGAGGAGGCGAGCCCGTTTTGGGCGAGCTGCATTCATTCCAGGACAATCGTCGTTTAGGACAGGACTTGTGACATTCTCTTACTCTATAGCAGGAACTCCGCTTAGAGGGAGAGAATGTCACCCTGGGCTTCTCGAATCTCTGCAAACTTTTTTACTCGGCTGCGAAGTTACCCTGCTGAACCTGCTGAGCCTGAAATGCCGCGAACCCGCCTCCGTTTTGAAGGTCTTCTTCAGCCTGATCCAGAATTTGCTGGACAGGGACTCCTTGCGCCTGAGCTTGTGCCTGAACGTTCTGCATGGCTTGATGTTGTGCCTGTTGAGCCTGAGCATAAGCCTGAGCCTGAGCGTAGGTCATGGTTGGCCTACCCGCGAGTAATGAAAACACCTCATCTTCTTCAAATTCTTCCATAATTCCCAGCTCGCCCTGATAATTGAGCGACAAGCGCGAAAATCTCTCCAATCTGTCATCTAATTCATCGTGTGAGGCAAGGGCATCGGCACACGCTGGACGCGGAAACCTAATGTTGCCAGCTCCTCGGCTCGACCGTTGAGGTAGGTTTGAATTTCACGAGCGCCTGCCATTTCTTTCGGTGAGTCTTTAAACAAAGCTAGTGTTTGCTCCACAATTTCGCTGACAATAATTGTGTCGTCATCAAGCAACTTAGCCCACATATCAATATGACCCTTAGGTTCATGGGGCATGCTGTAAGCTATAAATGCGGCTGTCGGGAATTCAACAGGCTTCAAATGCGGTGTTTTTAAAATTTCCAGACGTCAAATCCTCCTGACTCCAGGCGTGCCGCCAGGCACGTTTTCCGCATATTTTTATTTATCTCTAGAGCCAATTCTCCTATGAAGCTGGCCAAGTAAATCACTTCCTCGGCTTTTTCTCAAGATAGAGTCTCGACTGATGCGGCCTATTTTTTCCATCGCGTTCGCAGCTTGTCTGGGCGACTTGATATGACAAAATCCTGGCCGACACCTCCTCTTTCAGTCCATTCGAAAGGCAACGCTGTTTACGCCCTGCTAGCGAATAGCGACATATTTTGGCCCTCGAACAACTTTTACGATCTCGAAACCGACCAAGCTTAGTGCTGCCACCGCCGCGCAAATTCCAAGATCAGTCAAATGCGGCGAGGAAAAGTGGAAAATATCTACAACTTTTGGCGAATAAAGGACGAGTCCAGGCATTGCAACAAGAGCTAAACCAATCCATCCTAGGGTAGGATTTCGTCGTTTGAGAAACACCCAGGCCGGTTCTGTTCGAGAACGAAGAGTTAAAATTAGCCCAATATTGGCAAAGATGAGCGTCGCAAACGCAATGGCGCGTGCATGATCTGGAACTTCACCCATTTTTCCAACCGTGAAGTAAACAGTAAAAACGGCAAGAAGCACAAGCGCACCTTCCATCATTCCGGCAGTCAAGACGGATTTGCTGAAAAGTCGATTCAACACGGGACGCGGCGGCCTTTTCATGATCGAAGGCTCGGCGGGTTCCGCCTCAAAGGCAATTGAACAGACGGGGTCAATAATCAATTCGAGAAAGGCGAGATGCACCGGCCACAGAATCGGCGGCATTCCCATGAGTAAAGGAATCAGCGTCAAGCCAATGATGGGAATATGTATGGCAATGATGTAGCTAATCGCCTTTTGAATATTGTCATAGATACGACGGCCGAGCTGAACGGCACCAACAATCGAAGCAAAGTCATCATTTAGAAGCACTAAGGCAGCAGCCTCGCGCGCCACATCAGTTCCACGTCCACCCATTGCGATCCCTATATGCGATGCCTTAAGCGCTGGCGCGTCGTTAACTCCATCGCCAGTCATGGCTACAACCTCACCAATGGACCGGAGTGCATTGACGATCCTAAGTTTTTGTTCAGGGACCATCCGAGCCAAAACGCGAACCGTTTTCAGATTTATGGCTAACTGCGTCACTGCTTTTACCTCCTCGGCACCCTGACGCGCTTTCTGCTTGCGGACGCCAGGCCGCAGAATGATCTCATCGCGCCGTGAATAGTTCGGCGCAAATACACCGCCGTAACGAATAAGTGGGCTACGCGGTGGCGGTATAAGAGCCACTAAGTTCTCGATGATTTCGGTCGGGCTTAGTTTGACGCCAGTGGTCTCATCCTTCCATTCTTTGCGAAGATAATAGATGAGATCGCCATCGCCCGCTTCCTCGAGTCGCTGGATACTGAGGGCTGGTCGGCCCATATAGGAAACCCAGCTGACTGAGACCTTTGCGATCCTCCGATGCAGGTGTCGGGCTGCATGGAGGCTAAAGCCAGAAAGGGCCAGACACTGAGTTCCCATGAGCTCCATCATGTCCTCCTGCTGACGATAAGCTAG
>JBGSRE010000823.1:0-7386 GCA_041737755.1 Oligoflexus sp. | reverse complement strand
CGTTACTGGTGAATGACATAGGCACCTTGGGATACTTCTCTAGTCCCAGGCTCTGCGGTGAACGGCTAAACAGTTCTGATGGGTAGGAACAGTGCTTTTCACAAAAACCACCGGATAACATTGTCGAAGAGAATCTACAGCTGAAAGGCTGCCTTACAGGACCCTTTAGGGGGAAGGAAGAATTAGATTGGTTTATGTCCTATCAAAATCAGGAAAACCGCTCATGCCAACTGAAAGGCATGGATGGGTGCGTCGCAGTATGCGGGAAGGAAAGGTCAAAGTCGTCAGTCGTATGCCATTCACAATCCAACTCACGTATGACTCCGCTGAAACCATACAGCCTTTGACTCTAGGTCAGGATATTGGATTTGCAACGGTTGGCGTCAGCGTTACATCAGCAGAAAAAGAAGTCTTTGCTGCTGAGTACAGTATCCGAACTGATATTTCGGACAAGGTAACCGAAAAGAGGTCTTACCGCAGGACGAGGCGCGGTAATAAAACACGATACAGGGCAGCTAGGTTTGACAATAGAAAGCTGAGGGCTCTGCAGCCTTCCATTAAGCAAAAAGTAGAGACTCACGAGCAGATAATCAGAAATATGCAAAAGGTCTTGCCAATTTCAAGGGTTATTATTGAAGCCAATAACTTTGATATGGCCAAAATCAAGAATCCCGATATCTCGGGAAAAGACTATCAGAATGGCCAGCAAAAAGGCTTCTATAACGTCAAACAATACATACTGGCTAGAGACAGCTATACATGCCAGTCTGGAAAAAAAGGCTGCGTAGAGAAACTTCACGTCCATCACCTTACCTTCAAAAGCCAGGGCGGCAGCGATGCCCCTTCAAACCTTCTGACGCTTTGCGAAAAGCATCATGCCGATCTTCATGCTGGCAAGCTGCAAATCACAATCAAAAAACACAAGACCCTCAAAACCGCGACCATGATGAACATCGTTCGCAGCCAGCTGCTAAAGCGCAATCCAAATTTCTCGGAAACATTTGGCTATGAAACAAAATTTGAGCGGGAGCAGCTCAGCATTCCGAAAGCCCATCATAATGATGCCTTTATTATTGCTGGAGGGCGCCATCAAAAGCGAACCAAGGTCTTTTTAATCGCGCAAAAAAGACGAAACAACCGCTCTATTCAACAAAATAGAAAAGGGCAGGCGCCTTCGATCAGAAAAAAAAGATACAAAATTCAACCCAAAGACCTGATCGAATGGAATGGAAAAAGATATATTGCTGGAGGGATGCAAAACAAAGGGGCTTATCTCCTTTTCTGGGGCGAAAAGAAAGCAAGAATCGTCAAGCCGATAGCTCAAATCAAAGTGGTTTTCCATCAAGGCGGATTTTATGCACAAGCCTGAAAGGATAATCTCCGACCTGGGAGATAGCGGCAGCCCTTATATCTCCAGCCAAACCCGTCTATTCCCTCGCCGGCTCGGGACGGGCTATGGCTGGAGAATTACGGTCTGGCTTGTTAAAATGTCGAAACTCAATCACTGCAGCCCGGCATTGAAAAATCTATCAAAGCAGAGGCGTCAGGCACCTTGAACATTGCAGAGGGCAACAGCAGCAAAAGGCCCCCTACCTGAGGTCCACGGACATATCGCTGCAGAAAGAAAGCTCCGGCCTGTAGGATCACTCACATGACTGATGTGTCCACCGATATCGGCATAGAAATGGGCTCGGTTATGTGATGGGAGCGATCATCTCTATCCCCTTTGTTTTGCAATGCCTGCTCGCCTATAGGGAGTATCGGCGGCAGCCGCCTATCGCACCAGTTGATGCCGGTGACCAAGGAATCGCCTGAAATAATTTAGCCAGGATGAAAATTCACCCACAACCAAAAAGGCCCCGTCAGCAGCCAAAGACAGTGACCCAGAAGAATGTGCCGAGCTGCAAAGTTGGGACTGGCCCCATGTATTTCGCTGAGCACCACTGCGATGATGGCACCAGGCATGGAAGCGATGAGAATCAGCACCTGGCGGGGCAGGGGAGCGAGCAGCGTGGGAAAAAAGGTGAACAGCAGAGTGAGCGCTCCTGGAATAAGCAGCAGCCGCAGGATGAGAAGAGTGCCTTGGGCCTTTTCAAACTTTCCCCCCTGCGTGGGTCGCCCGAGATGAGCCCCGAGCAGTAGCATGGAAACAGGAATCGTCGCACTTCCCAAACTGCGTAAAGGTTCAAGAATGGGGTGAATGGCTGCCCGCATGGCGGCAAAGTCTGTCTGTAAAAGGAGCAGAGCCAGAACCAGAGCAATCAGCGGAGGATTCAGCAGGAGCCGCCTCGCTTCGAATCGGCGATTCACCATAATCTGTGGGACACCAATCGTCCAAAGCACCAGATCTGCTCCGACACCGGCGATGGCGACGAGGGTGATTCCATAATCCCCCCATAGTGCTTGCGCCACCATCAAAGGCAAGTAAGAATAATTGGGCAGCAAACAGAGAAAGCGAAAACTCCGCTTTTGACTATCCTGGGTGAGCCCAAGCTTGTTTTCCAATGCCAGACCAGTAAAAAGTCCCAGCAGGAGTGTCATAGCCACGAGAAAAGGCAGCAGCCAAAGAGCTGAGAGTGAATCTTTATTCAGCCTTAGTAGTAAGGCTGAAAAAATCAGACTGGGATACAAAACTTGGATCAGACTCTGGGCTATCCATGCTTTGACTCGATCGGGTAAGCGGCCTTGGGACTGCAAGCCGAATCCCAGAGCTAAAGCGATCAAGGCAATCATGGTCGGTAAAGGCATGGTGACTCTCCCAAAAGGCCTATACTGCGGGAAAGCAAGGTCGTCTCGCAAGCGGGATTGAAAAAAGCTCTTGGTCCGTGGCTTAGATCAAGGCATATCAAAGTATCGTTAGGCCTTTTCATAGCGAGGTATTCATGTCGAAAGTTGGGATTCTTCTGATCAATCTTGGCAGTCCGGCCGATCCCAGCACGGGTGCCGTCCGCCGGTATCTGCGGGAATTTCTGATGGACGCCAGGGTTATCGATGTGGCGGCTCCAGCCAGATTTTTACTGGTGAATGGGATCATTGCGCCGTTTCGGAGCCCAAAATCGGCCCATGCCTATCAAAAAATATGGACCAAACAGGGTTCGCCCCTGGTGACGTATGGTCAAGGGCTGCAAGTCAAAGTTCAGGCTTTGTTGGGCGATGACTATCTGGTGCGGACCGCCATGCGTTATGGTGAGCCGAGCATTCCGAGCCAGGTCAAAGTCCTTTTGGATGCCGAAATCGAGGAGCTGCGGGTTTTTCCGCTCTATCCTCACTATGCCTCGGCCTCGGTCGGCTCTTCGGTGGATATGGTCATGCAAAGCCTCAGTCAGGAATTTGCCTTTCCCCCTCTGCGGATCCTGCCGGATTTTTATGAAGACCCACGCTTTATTCAGTCGTTTACCGAAGTCGCAGAGCCGCGTATCAAAGCCCTCAAGCCGGATCATGTGCTTTTTAGCTATCATGGTCTTCCCGAACGGCAGCTGACAAAATCGATGCGCAATCCTTCGGTCTGTAAATTTAATCAGGAATGCTGCGCATCGGTGCGCAGTGATAACCGACTCTGCTATCGCGCCCAATGCTATGCGACGACTCGCGCTCTGGTGAAATCGATGGGCTTGAAGGAAGGTGAGTACAGCACTTCGTTTCAGTCACGCCTCGGTCGGGCTGTTTGGATTAAGCCCTATACGGATGAAGTCTTTGCCGAACTGCGCGAAAAAGGTGTGAAACGTCTGGCCGTCATGTGTCCTGCGTTTGTTGCCGACTGTTTGGAAACATTGGAAGAGATTGGCATGCGCGGTGCGGAAGATTGGCAAACTTTAGGCGGTGAAAAACTCGAGCTGATTCCGTCATTGAACCTTGAAGATGTCTGGTGCCGTGCGGTAGCCGATATGGTTAAAACTTGAAAGCTACGCACGCGGGAACAGTTGAGGGCGAAGGGGAAGTTTAGAGATGGGTAGAGCGGGGCTTGAATAAGGCTGGACCCGAGCACTCGGGCCGGGTGGTTGGAGATGAGGTGTTTCTCATTACAAGAAAACACCGGTAGGTCGCCCTTTTTGTCACGCTTAGGAGCCCTTTGGCTCTCTCCCCCCTAGAGACGGAGAGTTTTGGTTTTTATTGCAGATATCGCGGCGATTGCTGTAGAAAAAGTCGGCTGCTGCTTGGGATGAAGACTCGGTCCCATAGGAAACGCGACCAAGTCCTTCAGAAAGAGTGGTGAGGAGTGTCCCAGGACTGGCAAAAAAAACTTAGATATCGTGGGTTTCGGCTGTTGGGCTGGAGCCTCCCCCTGCTGCTCCTGAGCCTTGGCAGTGCCTCGCTTATTCCCCGCCGGCCCCCGTTGATTCTGGCTGAGGATGACGTGAGCAGCTCAAAAAAAAATAGCGGACTATTGACTTTGCCCTATGGCAAAGAGACTGACTTGCCCTTAACTTTAGAATTGAATTGGACGGAAAGACCTGCTCGGGATGCTCGTTTGAATTTGCTCGTGACGGATCGCTCGGGGAGCAATCGTATCCAGAAAAAAATAGCGATCAAACCCATTCGTCGCTCGAAAGTATGGCAGCAAAACATCGAAATCCGTTTGACCAGCACCGAAATTCACGACTACACACTGCTGATCCAGAGTAAGTCACCGATGCTTAGTCACTTTCGTTGGATCGCGTTTGCGGCTCCTCCCGCGGCTCGGTATTTTCGAATCGGTGAGATGCTGTACTACCCAGCTTTGGCCTTTATCATCCTGGCCATGAGCATGGTGCTCTTTCCGAGTTTCATTCGGTCTTAAAGCCGAGGCAAGTAGCCCACTGTAAATGCGCGATAAGGAATAAGTCATGACGCGAGCTCTTTGCCTGACCTGCCGTAAGGCCAAGCTTATGTGCTACTGTCAGGACCTTCAGCCATTCACCAGCAATCCACAGTTTATCATTCTGCTCCATCCGAAGGAGTCTCGCAAAGCGATCAATACGGGGCGCATGGCTTTTCTTCAGCTCAACAATGCGCTGCTTCTCACCGGATCCAGTTTTGATGAGCATGAGCCCTTCCAGCAGCTGCTCCGCGATCCAGAGAAACGCTGTTTTTTGCTATTTCCGGGACCAGAGGCATTGGATATTAGCGACTGTCAGCAGAACCCCCCGCCGCCGGGGCAAAAGGATGTGTTTATTATTTTGGACGCTACCTGGGCGATGGCGAAGAAAATGTACCGGCTGAGTCATTGCCTACAAAAATTGCCGCAGCTTATGTTTCGGCCGCCGCAGCCTTCCCAATTTGTCATCCGTCAGCAGCCTCATGTCGACTGCTTCTCGACGATTGAAACGATTCATCACATCATCGAAGTGATGGGCACCCATCCAGCTGGGGAACATCACCGTTTGCTACTGGTCTTTCGAGATATGGTTCAAAAACAGATTAACTTTGAGTTGCTGCATTCTCCAGAAAGCTCTTCGCCTCATGATAGAGCAGATCGATTTGCTCTGCATAATGACTAACGATCGGTGTCCGACGCAGTTTGAAGGTTTGAGTGAGGAAGCCGCTAGCGCTGCTCCACTCTTCAGCGCTGAGGATAAATTTTCTTGGTACTTCATAGCTGCGAATACTCTGGCATTGCCGCTTCACAATTTTCTCAAAGAGTTCTTGAATCTGCCGATGAGCCAGGAGTTTGTCGCAGTCTTCTTTGGGCATCACATCATGATGCTGCTGATAGATGCCAATTCCTTTGGCGTAATGCACGACTTCATCCAGGTTGACATTGATCACACAGATATTGAATTCCCGATTTTCGCCATAGACAAGAGAATTACCAACATAGGTACTGAGATTGAGCAGCTCTTCGATGACTGTTGGGATCACATATTTACCGTTTTGCAGTTTATACTGCTCCTTGACGCGGCCGCAGAGGATCAAGAAACCTTCTTCGTCGAAGTATCCAACATCCCCAGTGCGAAAGCCCCCATCCTTGGTCATGACGCGGGCAGTTTCTTCTGGTAGATTATGGTAGCCCTTCATCACATTGGGGCCAAAGACGATAATTTCCCCTGCCCCAGGTTTATCGGATTCACCAACGCTGCTATCGATTTTTACCGTAACATTTTCCAAGACCTTGCCAATGGAACCCAACTTTACATGACCAGGGTAATTGCCACTGACCAGAGGACTGGTTTCACTCAAGCCATAGCCTTCGTAAACGGTGATACCTAGATTGGCGATGAAGTTAGCCACTTCCAATTGCAGAGCAGCTCCACCACTGATGGCATATTTTAAGCGTCCACCAAAGGCTGTTCGAATTTTTTTGAAGATTAGAACATCGGCAAGTGAATAGCTAAGCCGCTCGACCAAGGAGCAAGCCTTTTCTTCACGTTTCTTTTGCGCTCCCATCATGCCTTTTTTATAGATAAAACGAATGACTAAGGGACTGCGATGAATTTTATTGATGACACTTTCATAGATGCGATTGAAGATCCGCGGTACCGATAGAAGCATTGTCGGTTTGATTTCTGTCAGATTTTCTAGAATCTTGTTCACGTTTTCGGCAATGGCGCTGGAAAATCCAAGACCGATAAGGGTATGGACTTCGCCGGTCTGGCCAAAGATGTGGGCCCAGGGTAAAAAAGATAGGGTCCGGTCATCGGCTGAAAAAGTATATTGGGATTTGATCGCCCTGATTTGGCTCAAAATATTGCCATGGCTGAGTAAGACACCTTTAGGTTTGTCGGTGGTGCCAGATGTATAAATGATGCTCATGATGTCGTCGCGAACGGCCGGTATCACTGGGGTGGGATGGGCGATTCCGAGCTTCAGCAGTTTATTGAAACAGAGATGTTCTGATTCATCTTCATGAATATCGATCACGTGCTTGATATGGGGCAGTTTTTTACTGATGCGTTCGATAACGGCGTGAATCACCGAGTTGTGAGCAAAGACGATGGATGCTGCAGAATCCTGGAGGATATATTCCCATTCCTGACTGCTTTGGCTTTCATACATCGCCACCACTCGGCCTCTTAATCCATAGCAGGCATAGGAGGCCACAACCCATTCCACGCAGTTCCTAGCAATGATCGCGATGGTCCCGCCCTCTTGGAAGCCTAAATGCTTGAGCCCGCCGCGGATCTGATCCACGTATTCGGCAAACTGTCGGTATTGTATCCAGTGCCATTCACCCTTGATTTTGGTGCCATAAAGAGGACGGTCAGCAAAGGTTTGGCAAGATTCGATTTGCATTTCGATAAGGGATTGATATTGCATAATTCCCAGTCCTATCTAGTCGCTGGCGCGAAATTGAAAATTTCGCCCAGAGACTATCCTGAGCGAAGCGAAGGATCTCGTGTTATCAGATACTTAGCGCCGGGATCCTTCGTCGTTTCACTCCTCAGGATAGTCTCAGGCGCTTTAGGCGCC
>JBGSRE010000797.1:0-4291 GCA_041737755.1 Oligoflexus sp. | reverse complement strand
GGCGATAGTCCTTTCGCTGCCAATGCTGCGAGACTTCGACGATATAGTCCATACGAGTCAAGATTTCGATTTCTTTGACGGTGCCTTTTGCAGCACCGGTGCTCGGCGCAAGTTCGGCGACGACTTCACTTTTGAAGCCATTGACCGCTTGATTCCAGACTTCATCATCGCGCGTGACGTCAACGATGAAACCTTCTTGCAGCCGAGCGATCTGGTTGGTGATCACTAAATGAAAAGCCCCAGCGTTGGTATCACGGCAGGCCATGGTCTGACTCAGTCTGGCTAATTCGTCTTTGAGTGGGGCGAGAGCAGCGGCCTTTTCTTCGGCTGTGGCGTTGAAGTAAGGTGAGCCTTCTTCTGGCGATTCGATCTCAGCAATTTTTTCTACAAGGCTGCTCAGATCATTCGAGCAACGACCACCTAGGAAACGGGTGTCGCGCGATTGAACGCGGTCCAGGAACAAGCTCAAAAGCCCTTTGATATCGGAAGATCCAAACGGAATTTCGATGCCATTCTTATTGGTCATCGTCACCAGCTCCGGCTCTTGGAAAGCTAGAGTGGCAGGAGCCCAAGCATGGCACAGACCTTCCCAGCTTGGAATGGGTTCAGCCGAAGCATCATATTCGGCGTGAGCTTTGACTCGTTTCAAAACCTGCGTGCGCTCCCGCTCCTGTTGGGTCGTGCGGTAGTCGTCGAAGCCCATGTAAAGGTCATATTTTTCAGCCGGCGAAAGGTGCTTGATGGCTTCGGGGGTGAGCTTTTTAAATTCCACGGTCTCGTAAGTGTAGCGATCCTCGTCTGTCACACTATGGCCATTGGTTTGGCCTTGCCAATTCCATCGATAACTCAAACCGCCCAAGGAAGTTGGCCAGTAGTAATCGCTCCAGGGTGTGACTGGCAAACTCGACTCGAGAGAAAGCTGATCAAAGCTCATTTCGTACTGATATTCATCTTTGAGTTTGTCGATTCCCATGATGCGAGGATCGTTGGCCCCGTTCCATGCCTCGTTCAATTGGCTGGAGCTGTGCTGGCCACAAGCAGAAAAGAGCGTAGCAAACAAGCTGAACACCAGGATTTTTTTCAACATACCGAGCTCACCATAAAGTTTAAGTCATATTGACAATAGTCGTCCAAAGGAGTCGGAATTTAGCAGTCGAATGTAAAAAAGCAACATAAATTCATTGACTATGCAGCCAAAGGAGATATTTTTTTACATTATTGACCATTATTGCGCGTAGGAGGCCGGAACTCGTGTTGCATTCCTACATGAGTTCTCGTCCTCGTCTTCTCGATTCCAGCTTTGCAAGGACCCGCTGATTCGCTATAGTGGCGGCCTCAACCGGAACGCGAGGACTGATATGCAGTTGATTCGAGTTGTTCTCTTTGGCATGGGTAATATGGGGCGGAATCATTTCCGTGTCTTGCAAGAAGATCCCCGCTTTCAATTGGAAGCCGTGGTGGATCCCGTGCTGGAAGCTCTGCCTGATGCCTCGATACCGCTCCTCAGGGAAGTGGACGAAGCGCTTGACCTGGAGTGGGACCTCGCCGTGGTCGCTGTTCCGACCGAACTTCACTATGAACTGGTGAAAAAACTTTTGCATCGAGGCCGGCATGTGCTGGTGGAAAAACCAGCAGCAGGCACCATGGCTGAAGCACGCGAATTGGTGAGCTTGGCCACCGAGCGTTCGCTGCACCTTGCGGTGGGCAATATCGAGCGCTGCAATCCGGTGGTTGCTGGTCTGCGGCGCCTTGTCCAATCCGGAATCCTCGGACGCCTCGTGCACCTGAGTGGCACGCGAGCGGGTGGTTTTCCTCGGCATGTGAAACCAGGCAATAATGTGATCCTTGATCTGGCTGTCCATGAATTGGATGTCTTTCGCATGCTGCTCGGACCACTTCAGGTTATGCACAGTGTCGGTCACAGCACGCATATCAAGGGCATCCTGGATACCGCAGAGATTTTAGTCACCGGTCGCGGCGGAGCTACCGGATCCGTGCATGTGAACTGGCTTTCGCCGCAGCGATTGCGCAGTATTCGTGTGACGGGGAGCGAGGCGGTTTGTACCGTGGATTATATCGCTCAAAGCTGTGAGATATCAGGGCTGAATTTGCAGGCAAAAGCCAAACCGACTGTACCGGAACTGGTCTGGGCAGAATCGAATGGACCATTGGATCGAGCCTTCTTGCCGATCGAAAAGCAAGAAACTCTGAAGATACAGCTCGATCAAATGTTTCGTTATATGAATGGACGGGAGCATTTCCTGGCCGTCAATGAGCAGCTTATCGAATCTGTTCAGCTCGTTGAAGTGGCGGTGCAAATGGCCCAAAGTCGTCCACGAGCAATTCCGGAAACTGGGCTTAGCGTCGAGTTACTCTGAACCTACCCATACCTAATAGGAAAGAGGAAGCATGAGGCAGCCTCGGATCTTTATTTCAGCCGGTGAACCTTCGGGCGATATCCTCGGAGCGGAGCTAATCGAAGAGCTCCGCCGCCTCTGGCCCAATTTAGAAATCTTTGGTATTTGTGGCCCAAAAATGCGGGCGGCTGGAGCGGAAGCTTTGTTTGGGATCGAAGAGCTTTCGGTCATGGGCTTTGTCGAAGTCATCAAACATCTGCCTTTCCTCAAACATCTCGAATTTAGCCTCCTCGAACAGCTGCATCGGCGGCAACCCGACATTGCCATTCTCATCGATTATCCTGGTTTTCATTTGCGCTTGGCTGATGCCCTGCGTCTGCAGGGAGTTTATGTGTTTCAATATGTGGCGCCTCAGCTTTGGGCCTGGGGCGAGAAACGGACCGAGACCCTCCGGCGTGTTACCGATGAAGTTTTGGGCATTATGCCTTTTGAAAAAAACTTTTTCCTCGAACGATCGGTTCGCTATCGGTATGTGGGCACACCGCAAGTCGATCGGGCTCGCGATGCGGTCGATGATCGCGCGCGTTTCTTGCTTACCAAGGCCCCGACGGTCGGTTTTTTTCCTGGCAGCCGAGTCAGCGAAATTCGTCGCCTCCTGCCAAGAATGCTGCTCATTCGAGAGGAACTGCGAAGGCAGCATCCTGAACTGCGCTTTGCTCTTTCCATGGCTCCGCATTTAAAACGGGAGCTCTTCGAGTCGATTCTAGGTCAATCGTTGGGCGAGCCTCTTCACAGCGATGAGGGATTGGAGGTCTTTCTTCAGGACGATACTCACCTGGTCCGAGGTCAAAGTATTCATCTCATGAAAAGCTGCGATGCTGCGCTGGTTACATCTGGCACAGCGACCTTGGAATGCGCGCTGACGGGCACCCCCATGGCCGTCGCCTATGTCATGCAACCCTTAAGTTTTCAACTCGCCAAACGTTTCGTGAAACTGCCTCATATCAGCCTCGTCAATCTGGTGGCAGAGTCGCCTTTGGTTCGCGAGTTTATTCAAGATTTCCAAGCAGCCGAAGTAGCTACGGAGTTGGCGCAGCTTGCCCTGCCAGGGGCTTATCGCCAGGAGAAACGGCAGAAGCTGCTCGATCTCTGCGGGCGTTTGCAAGGGGATTTGGCCAAGAATGCCGCTCTGGCCATCAGCGAATCCTGGGCTGCCCATCATGAGAGCAAAAGAGGTTCAGAGTCTGGCCCTTCACAGCCTTGATTCTACAAAAAGACTTGCTTTTTTTGGGGTTAAATTCTACCAAGATGCACCTTGGTCACCAGTTGGGAGGACCTCGTACGTGCGCTGATGAACAGCACCCGTTCGCGGTTTGAAGAAACCGGCACAGGGCAAGTCCCTGCCCGTATATCACGAAGGATGCCCTATGAAGTCACGGCTCTTGGCCTCGATACTTCTCTGCAGCTCGGTTACAGCATGGGCGAATGATACGCTTGTGATCCTTTCACCCCATCGCAAATCCATCCAGGAAGAATACGTCCCTGTTTTCAAGCAGTATTATAAAAAGAAGTTCAACACGGAAGTCGACGTTCAGTGGCTCGATCAAGGTGGAACTTCGGATGATATTCGGTTTTTGCGGGCGAAATTCGCCAATAAAGCCAAGACTTCCGGTGTGGACATGTTTTGGGGCGGTGGAACTGCGACCTTTGTCGAATTGCAGAGAGACGGTTTCCTCGACAGCTATAAATTACCTGCCGAACTCCAAGCCCAAGTGCCAGAAAAGGCGATTGGTATTCCTCTTTATGACAAAACCCAGACTTGGTATGCCTCGGCGATGTCTTCCTTCGGCATGTTCTATAATAAGAAAATTATGAAGCTCGATAGTCTGCCAGAGCCTAAAACCTGGCAGGATCTGGGCTTGCCTGTATTTAAA
>JBGSRE010000778.1:0-2618 GCA_041737755.1 Oligoflexus sp. | reverse complement strand
TATCCCGTTCCCAGCAGTTTTTGCCAAAGAATCTGGAGCCGCCGATTCTTTCTAAAAGCAATCCTGAGGACAGTCCAATCCTCTATCTCGCCGTCAAGGCTGGCAAGCTCACTCCGCGTGAGCTGATGATCCTCATCAAGGAACGCATTCAGGATCCCCTTTCGTCAGTGGCTGGGGTGTCTGAGGCATCGGTCTTTGGCTTCATCGAACCCATGATCCGTGTCGATTTGGATTTAAAGAAACTGAAGAACTTTGAACTTACTGCTGATGACATCGTCCAGGCCATCCAAAGAGAGCATAATGAATTGCCAGCAGGAGCCTTAACCCTCGGTGACAAAGAACAGGCGCTGCGCGTCCTAGGCGAGGTGGGAAGCGCTGATGAACTGAAGAAACTGCAGATCACTCGCCGCGGAGGCAGCCCCATCTATGCGCCTCTCACTCTCGGTGAGGTCGCAAACATCTATGAAGGGACGGACGAGATCCGGCGGATTTCTCGCGTCAATGGTCAAAGTACAGCCACCATAGGTGTAAGGAAGCAGCGCGGTTCTAACGCTGTGAGCGTTGCCGATGCGGTCAAGATCAAGATCGATGAACTGAATAAAATGCTTCCGGATGGGACTGCTATCGAAATCAATTTTGACACCACCTCTTTTATTCGTGAAGCCGTCGAAGAGTTGCTCTTTACCATCGTTTTAGCGGCTGGGCTGACCTCGTTCGTCTGCTGGTTGTTTCTAGGATCATGGGCTGCAACATTCAATATCATCCTAGCGATTCCCACGTCGATTATCGGCAGCTTTATCGTGCTTAAACTGATGAACTTTACCTTGAATACTTTCACTTTGCTCGGCCTGTCGCTGGCTATTGGCATCGTCGTCGATGATGCCATCATCATGCTGGAAAATATCTTCCGCCATCGGAAGACCGACAAGGATCCGGTCCGTTCAGCCATCACGGGGAGTCGAGAAATCACCTTGGCCATCCTGGCAACAACAGCCGCGGTCGTGGCTATTTTCCTCCCCATTGCTTTTGTTAAAGGCGTGGTGGGTCGCTTTATGTTTCAGTTTGGTGTGACGATTTCAGTCGCTGTCCTTTTGTCGATGATCGAAGCCTTGACACTGGCACCTATGCGAATTTCCCGGATGGGCGGTGATGCCAATCGCACGACACGCTTTGGGAAGCTGTTCGAAAAAAGTATGGATGGCCTAGGAACGTTATATGGAGAGAGTCTCGGTCACGCCCTCAAATTTCGTTGGCTGTATCTTAGCCTCTCTTTGGCTGCCTTTGCCCTTTCTCTCTATACGATCAAGCTGCTAAAGACCGAGTTCTCGCCGCCTTTGGATGAGGGAAGAGCCTTTGTTTCAGTTAAAACAGCCGAGGGGTCTTCGCTTGAATTCACTGATAGCAAACTTTTAGCCGTGGAAGCGGAAGTGAAAAAACTGCCGTTTGTAAAACGATTCTTTTCCTCCATTGGTGGATTTGGTGGGGCTGGAAGAAGCAACTCAGGAACCATTATCGTCCTCTATGGCAAAGCTCATGATCGAGATAAAAATCCTGCAACAGGCAAAGCTTGGACTCTACAGGAAATCGAAGATAGCCTGCGCGAAGCTGTTAAAAAGGTGCAAGGGGTCAAAGGCTTTGTCCGCGGCAGTTCGTCGTCAGGGATCGGCGGCGGCGGTGGGCAGCCGGTTGAATTTACGGTCAAAGGGCCAGATGACAAGCAATTGCGAGCATCCACCAAGCAGCTCATCGCTCACTTGGAAAAAACCGGCACCTTTGTCGGACTGAATGCGGATAATATCAACGCCATTCCCGAAATCCATGTGAAACCCGATCGTGAGGCGGCCCTGCGTTTTGGGGTCGATGTTGCCGCGATCGCCAATACTTTGAATACGCTGTTCAGTGGGACACGAGCCGCCAACTATTCCCAGGGGGGACGACGCTATCCAATCATGGTGCGATTGCCCAAGGAAACTCGCAATTCTATCGAGGTCGTCGAGTCGGTTGAAGTTCGCAATAACCGTGGGCAAATGATTCCTTTGCGTTCGGTCGTCAAACTCGAGACTGATGAGGGGCCTTTAACTATTTTTCGAGAGAATCGCCAGCGCGGGATCGGCGTGACTTCAGGACTCGCACCAGAAGCATCCCAGGCGAAAGCCTTGGACCTGGTCCGCACCGAAGCTGCTAAAATTCTTCCTGCCGGATACTTTGTGGACCTCACCGGTTCTTCAGAAAGTTTTCAGGAATCATTCCAAAGTTTCCTCATTGCTCTCGCCCTAGGCATTATCGTGTCCTACATGGTTCTCGCGACGCAGTTTAACAGTTTTATCGATCCCGTCACTATCCTCATGGCTTTGCCGTTCAGCGTATCAGGAGCCTTGTTGGCGCTTTGGGGAACAGGTCAGTCGCTGAATATGTACAGCATGATCGGCTTGATCCTTCTCATGGGAATTGCCAAAAAGAACTCGATCCTGCTCGTGGAATTTACCCATCAATTGCGCGAGCGCGGCTATGCACTCAAGGACGCCATTCAAGATGCCGGACGCCTGCGCCTCAGACCGATTTTAATGACTACCCTGGCCACCATCGTTGGGGCTATACCCGCAGCCATCAGTTTCGGC
>JBGSRE010000761.1:0-7478 GCA_041737755.1 Oligoflexus sp. | reverse complement strand
CGGAATTCTCTTTCTTGACGAAATCCATGCCCTAAACATCTCGGTCCAGCAAAAGCTGCTTCGCGTACTCAACGATGGCACCTATCATAGACTTGGAGAAAATAAGCTTTATAAAAGCCAATTCCAGCTCATAGCCGCATCTACCAAGGATCTCGACGACGAGATCGATAGTGGAAAGTTTCTGATCGACCTTCGTAACCGAATTTTGGGCATGGACATTTATCTTAAGCCCCTAAGAGAGCGAAAAGAGGAAATCGAACCTCTGGTAGCTCTTTACTTTGCAAGGCGCGAGATCCCACTGAGTCCTTCGCTTTTCAATGAACTGACGAATCACTTGAAAACCTACTACTGGCGTGGCAATATTCGGCAGCTATTCAAAGCACTCGAATCGTGGATACTTTCGGCTGAGTTCGATGAAATTCCACTAGCGGTCGAGAATTTTCCTGTATTCAAGGGGATGCTATCACCAGAACACAAAAAATCCGGAGCGCAGACAACACCGCATTCAGGTAGTGAAGCAGAATCCACTATAGTGAGATCTCTGAATGAAGATTTTGACCATGAGCAAAGCATGGACCTCTATGAAAAGACATTCCTTTTAAATGCATTAGCAAGAAGCGTATCCATATCAGCCTGTTGCAAAGCATTAAACATTTCAAGGTCTACATTGGATGCAAAACGCAGGAAGTTTGGACTGAACTAGATTCCGAGGGCACAGTTCCCTTTACGAATTCCAGTACGAGGGGCATTACTTTGAAATCATACTGGCTTCTAGCATTAACTTTACTGATTTTGGCAGCTCCGTCCAAAGCTAAAAATGCTGGCAAATAATTGGAATATGAGATCGAATCCGGACGCTTATTCCTCGACTTGTGCCACTGAATCATGATGATTGATATTACGCTTTTGCCTCTTCGCGAGGGGTTCGACGAGATTGAGCAACTCGTGACTCTTTTTCTCAACAAGCAAGAAGCTAAATTCAAAGCATTCGATAAGCTTTGCGAAAAGCTTAAGAACTACTGTTGGCAGGGTGATTTTCGTCAGCTATTTAAGGCACTCGAGTCGTGGATATTTCACTTTGAGTTTGCTGATACTCCACTCGATCTCGAGCAATTCCTAGAATCCCACTGCATGCTACCGCCAATTTGCAAGAGAAGCACCTAGACCTTAAGTGTTGGGTTTGAGGATATTCTTAAACCCTTGTCATTGGATTCGTATTTAGAGTAGTCTATCGATAATTATGAAAAAATCTTGTCTCAAGAAGCACCCAAACGGCATCCTACTTTGTGCGAAGTTAGCTAGGCTTTGAAATAATCTAGCTCAACGCTTGATGCACGCTGCAAAAAATATGAAGTATAACTCTCATTGAGTGCAAATCATGCTGACAAAGATCGCATTTAAGAGGATATAATTTTCGTGAATAAACTTTATCTAGGTGACGAATTGAAACGATTTCTTATAGTGACAGGTGTTTTATCATGGGCTTTTCTGCAAGCGACGACAGCATGGGCGGAGGAAGGTTTCAAGCTCGAAACTGAATGGTCTGGAGCGCACCCTCAATTGCTTCATGATGGCGGTGGCCAAGCAATTAGAGCCATCGTAAAGCTGGGAACCTGCACAGGAACGATGATCGGCGTTGAGGGCTTGTTTCTGACCTCAAGACGGTGCATCCATAGAGTTCTGAATGACGTAAGCAGCGCAAAAAGTTTGATTGACGATGGGTTCGTGGCAAAGACCCAGATTGAAGAGTTGCGCCTTCCGGAGACTGTGCACCTAACACTCAAACAGCAAGATGTTACTGAAGAGATTTTGCGAAACAAAGAGGTAAAGGGAGCGGAGGCTCAAAATTTTATTGATGCAATCGATAGAGCTTTGAATGAAAAAGAGCAGGCTTGCCGGTCACAGACAGGCCACACCTGTCGAGTCGTTGAAGTAGCTGCAGGTATGCAGTATATTTTGACTGAAGAAATTAGCTACCCAGATGTGCGGCTTGTCTATACCCCAAGTTTGAAAGACGGATTTCCTAACTCACAGGTCGCCTATCCTGCACTTAAGGGCAATAATTCTCCTTTTGCCCTGCTTCGGATCTATGACGGAGGAAAGCCTTTACGTCCAAAATATTCATTCGCTGTGAGCAAAAATCCAGAATTGAAATTGAATGAACCGGTAATTGTTGCAGGAATGACTGATATTTATAAACGCTATCACTGGACGAGTCAGCATATGATGCTCTATGAAACCGGTCTGATGACTCCGATCGAGGACTGGCTTGGGCTATATATTCCATATCTTCGCCAACTAGCCTCTAAAGATCGCAACATACATCGTAAGTATCAATCGTCACTGCTTAGTCTAGGAGAATGGTATGATAGGATCGCAATGACTCCGGTTGAATATAAAAAACTCGAGCTTGAAACCAACCGTACGGCAATTGAAAGAGGCTTTCTTCAATCGATTCAGAGTAATTCTTCGCTTCTTGATGCTTACCAAAATCTTACAGCACTCGCTCATGACTATCTGCTTTTGACGAGGCATAGACTTCGCTGGGAGAGTCTCACGAAAAATAAAGGCTTGGGATGGGTCGAAAAATGGCAGAAATTACGTAAATCCCCGGATGATCAAGCCCGAGATGGGCTTGCTTTCAGTCTTCGTCAGATCGATGCTGAGGTCGAGGTTCAGGGTATAGTCATGGCATTTGAAGTGATTCGCCGATACCCCTATGTTTTTGAAAAGACGACTCCCATTGTTGCCGCGATCTATCATGAAAACGATAAGAAAAAGCGCGAAACACAGGTGCGTACATTAGTGCAAAGCTCTAAACTATTCGGCGATGCAAAACTAGATCAGATCCGTGATGATGATTCGTTAGTAAAATTTTATCAAGAAATCGAGAGTATTCTCAGTCTATATAAGTCTGATGCGATTGAGAAAGAAGAGCGGATCTTATCAGCAAAAGTTTTTCCAGCCTACTCTGCATACTTAAAAACCCAAGGTAAACCATTTTACCCAGCGATAGGCAGCCAATTGCCTGGCTATTTGAAGGGAAAGATACATAGCCAGTCTGCCCCTGGATCCCAATTTCCAAGCTTTGAAACGGACATTGACGCTTGCTTTCGTGACCTCAAGGGATCACCGACCATCAATTCAAAGGGAGAATTGCTTGGCATCTATGTTGACGTTCATTACACGGATGAATTTGATGTGAATTTCTATTACGATCCCAATAGGGCTATTGCAGAGCATTTGAGCATTGAAGCGGTGCGAAACCAATTGAGGAAAGCTGGGATAGAAAGCATCTTAAAGTAAATCCAGCTTTTGCATTTCTTGCAATTGAAGGTTAACAATAGATCCAAAATTCCCCTGCTCCTAGAGAGAGGATTTCTCCCGATGCTGCAAGGCGGCTAAAATTATGACACGCCAGCTCCTAGAGCTTTGCAGCCTTAATTTTTTCAAGGATTTCATGGATATTCGTGGTTTTCTGCACTGGGACATCCATTTCTAGGCTAATGATATATTTTTACCACTTAGCTATGTAATGTGGTAAATAAATATTTTTTCAATCGTAATATGCCTTAAATATTCGATTAATTGAACCTTCAAGTCTTAAGTCTCCTGAATTTCCCTATAATGAGCCCTCATCCAATGAGTATACTTTCCCTAGTATTCTCGCCAGAGCCTCATAAGCTCGTTTCGGGTATTTAGAGACTTCCATAGCGTGCATTTGGTCCAACACTGACTGTCAAAAGTCCCTAGTTTCATCAGACCGTTGGACGTCGCGCATGAAAAGAGTCGCTAACCGCATCTGAAAATATGCGTTTGCTCGATAGATGAGTCTTAAAAAAGCAGAGTCTATACCAATCTTGGTTTTTGGAATTGCTATCATGAGCGACAGCGGTACCACAATCGGTTCATCGAACTGCACTTTTTTACCATGACTTGGTAGTCCAAGGAATCGGTGCTGTTCGTTACGCAAAAGGTTCTGAAATTCAGCTTTTGGATTGGCGACAACTTTGCCCTTCAAAAAGCTCATCAAGGAAGCGTCTGCTTCGCTCTCGAAAATTGCAGGACAAACCGTGACGAATGGTATGCTCCCGTTGCCAGAGTCGCTAAGAAAAAAACCAGGGCCTACATTGGATTCGCGGAATCCATCCAGATAGGCGTTCATTTGATAGACATCACCGTTGGGGCTTTTAATTGTCCAGAGAAGTGATCATTACCAACACAATCAGCTTCGATTTTTAATCATCCAATGAAGCGATCACCTGCAAACACTTCCATGAATACTTCCATAAATTTTCTAAGCTTTTGGTCTTCGGAGGAGCCTCAGCTCTTCACCTTCTTGAACAGCCTAGGTGTAAGTTACTGCAGGGCCACCGTCTGTCAATGATGGTAAGTTATGAAGAAAGATGCTGATGGAACGCATACAGGATTCAATCTTGTGGCGCTGGCCGAAGTGCATTTCCTCAAGGTTTTCCCATGCTTTTTCAAGAGAAAAGCGAACATCTTCTCCAATTTTACTCTGGATTTGAGGAAACTCATTGCGGTCAAACCGAATATCTTTTGTCGCTTTCATTTTTGAATAGAGATCGTGAAGATCAACAGGATACTCGTTGTTGCTGAGAACTTTGATGATGGCATAACAATCTTCGAAATGTCGAATATAGGTTTCCGCTTTCACCTTATTCGGGGACGAAAGCCTCCGGTTGATAGCATCGATCTTTTCAAAAAGAGTAACCGCAGGGTGAATACACTTTACTTTTGGGATCGATCCAGGGAAGGACATGCCGTGTTTATCAAGAAACTCGTGTACGTAACTTATAATGACCCTTGGTATTGATGGCTCCACCCTGGCAAAACCTGCTTCTATCAAAACGAAGGGCTTCATAGGCGCTGGAATATTGGAGGCGAGACTGCCCGGATAAACTAGTTCATAGTTAAACGAGCGCAGGGCTTTATCCTGACCGATCGACTCATTTACCTTAAACTGGCCTGAGCTTGCCAGCTTGCTACGGATATCATCCCAGTATTGGCGCCTTTGCAGCAATAGCTCCTTACTTGGTGTACCGTTAGACCACCTTCCGTCGATTCTCAATTGAGAACCGAGTCTGAGGTCCAGGTCTTCGGAAAATCTAGTGATGATTCCGAAACCTTTGGAAAGCGATGTGCCGCCCTTAAAGTCCACATCAAGTCCTGTATCGATTAAACATTGTAATGCGACTGTGACCCAATAATCCTTTTCGATCATACTTGGTAAAATCCGGTAGCTTCGCTCATTGTGGAGCCATTGAGCCACTTGGGAATAGAACTGCTGATCAAACTTTTCCGCTTCATGAGGGAAACGCGCATTCATGATCATCATCCCGCCTGTAGCATGGGTCGAAGCTCTTTAAGAACAGCTGTCGCATCTTTTTTAGATCCCCATTGAAGGAAATCATTAACCAGATCGTCAGCAGAAAAGCGTCCATGCTCAATCGCTTTTGTCAAACGCGGGAGAAGTTCTTCAAGAGTTACAGCCATTAGTTCGCGGTTATTGAAAAGATCGACGACAAACCATTCTGCGGTTGGGTTCAAGGGAAAGGCTTGGCGCTTAAATCGAAATTCCAACGCCCCAAATGCCTTAACTCCCTCGACACGCTGGTTGTAAACCAACGGTCTTTTCAACGACTGGGTAGTTCCTAAACCCAGAGCATTCCATTCCTGGCTGCCTGTCATTAGGAATTGACCCTTTCCAAGATAAGCATCAAGCAGTCTTTCCGCGCTCGGAGGCACAGCTCCGAATTTGTTAAATTCGGGTTGAAACCACAGCCCGTTACCGAGCCTTTTTATGGTACCCGCTTTCTCGAGTAACTGCAGGAGACGATTAGGATTTGAGTCCCACCGCAAAAAGTCTTTGGTACTGTAAACTCGGCCAGCTTCAAGATTTAATAAGTCATTCATACTATTAAACTTTCTTAGATTCAGCATCATTCCGTATTCCTATGGATCCATAAGCATACATCATATCGGCAGTTCGATGCAACCCCTTGAAGAGTATGATGATTAATCTACAAGGCATCGTAATCATTAGTGTTGTGAAGCAGACCGCGACATGCCACGCGTACCAGAGGTGCAATTGAAGCGAGGGAATTGAGAGGGGAAACAGGAACGATTGATGGTGACGGAACCTCACAAACGCTTCAGGATTACGAACCTGATTTCTCTTTCAAAACAGTGGCTTAGTAATATTTTCAGCAGGTTAAAAAATTAGTTGGCGCGATTTCGATTCCCGCCACCTCCACCATTGTAAAAGCCCGCTTTTTAAAGCGGGCTTTTGCATTTCTGAGCTTGAATCGAACTTTGTAATTCTGAGTCTTGGGAAATTTCTGATCAAGAATAGGAACCATTGTTGAAAACCAAGGCTGGAGTCTCAGAGAGACCCGATCACTAGAGTCAATTTTCTATTTCGTCCAGTTCAGAGTAATTTGGAAGTTTAGAGTAAAAATCTTGAATTGATTGTACAGTTATTTCATTTTGAGATTGTTAGCTGAAAGTGCTCTTCCTACTTGTTCTATCGAGAAGTTAAGCCCAATCGCGCTGAGAAGAGCCGTTATATTTTGAATACTGGGCACACTATTCCCTTTCAATATCTTGTGTAACTCTTGTCTTGTGATCCCGCCCTCTTCAGCGAATTCAAATTTTCCACGAGCCTTGGCAACATCAGCAATCGCTTTAATCAGATATTTGAAGTCATCGGGCTCACCAATATCAGGATTTTCAAGAGCCACTTTGACATGAAGAAAAACACTTTCATCACTTTCACGAAGACTTTCAAGCATATAATCTGCAAAATCAGAGCCTGTATGCTTGTTATTTGCCATCGCTATTCTCCTTTGCATGCTCTTTCAGATATTTCTGCCATCGCGATTTAGCTAATTCAATATCTGCTTGCTGATCATTTTTGGCTTAGCGTGCCGCTTGGACAATTTTTTATTCAAACTTGTCTTATAGAGTAAAATGGTTCGCTTTCATCCAGGGGAAAATGAAAAAAATACGTTCTGATCGCTTGATCCCGAATGATAGTGCGGCTTGAGAAAACTGGGGTGCAAGTTCCACCTGAACAACGTACAGAAGGTGTTAGATAAAGATCAATATTCTGTTCAACAGCATACTTTCCAAGGTCCTGGCAAAAACTGTAATCATGGGGATCAATAAGCAAGCTGTGGCTGCTGGCATGCGGTTTCAGATCGGCATATTTCTCGGCTAAAAGATCTGCCTTGAACATACTTCGAGCTTGTATGATAGGTGACTGAGAATTCTTTAGATCGTTGGCATCCATCTCAGGCCGATGATTAATTGCCTCTCGAATCGAGGTTTCCTCTTCAAGCGCTCCATACCACACCCCATAGTTTTTTTGTCCAAAGCGGCCCCAGCTCCAGAACTTCTCATCAAAGCATAGCATGCTGTTTTCGATCTGCCCGTACTGTTCAAAGCGCTGCCTT
>JBGSRE010000754.1:0-8214 GCA_041737755.1 Oligoflexus sp. | reverse complement strand
GAGGATCTTATGCCGATCGGAACCATGGAAATGTTCATGAGTGCAGGGGTTGTCGTGCTGCTATTTGGAACAAGCAAACTGCCAAAACTCGGGCAAAACCTGGGCGAAAGCATTCGCAATTTCAAGAAATCGGTGGCCGATGCTGACCGCGATGAAATCAAAGAGCAGTCCAAATTGCCAGAAGGCAAAGCCTAATTCTCCTAACCAGGTGCAAGCCGGATCCTTCCGGCTTTCCAGGTTTTTTTCCCAGATCAAAGGTGGTCAGACCGGTCTTTTTTCCTTATGATGGAAGGCAGACGCCGCTCCTCTGAGGAAAGCCAAAGCTATGACACTACCCGTCCTAACTGTGAACCAACTCTCCGTACAATTCGAAGATCGCCAATTGGGTCGCATCGAGGCCGTTAAAAATATCAGCTTTTCCATAGATCCAGGAAAAACCCTCGCCATCGTCGGCGAATCTGGGTCCGGCAAAAGTGTATCGTCACTGGCGGTCATGGGATTGCTTGCCTCTACTGCCCGCATGCAGGCCCAAAGTATTCGTCTGGGCGAAACGGAACTGCTTGGATTGAGTAGCAGTGCCATGCGCACTATCCGTGGCCGCCGCATCGGTATGATTTTTCAGGAGCCCATGAGCAGTTTGAATCCTCTCACGACCATCGGTGCCCAAATTCAAGAAGCCATGCGCAATCACCATACCTTGCAAGGCAAAGCCTTGCAGGAAAAAGCCCTGCATCTTTTGCGCGAAGTCGGTTTGCCCGAACCTCATATGATGGCCCGTCGCTATCCGCATGAGCTCTCAGGTGGGCAGCAGCAGCGCGCGATGATCGCCATGGCCATATCGTGTGAACCGGAGCTGCTGATTGCAGATGAGCCCACAACTGCTTTGGACGTCACAATTCAACGTCAGGTCATCGATCTGATTTTGAAAATTCAACAAGACTTTCGCATGGGGCTCCTCTTCATCACTCATGATTTGGCTTTGGTCGCTGACGTGGCTGACGAAGTAGCTGTGATGTATCGCGGTGAAATGCTGGAAAAGCGTCCAGCCTTGGAACTTTTTAGCAATCCCGAGCATGCCTACACCCGAGGACTGCTGGCCTGTCGACCCCCACTCGATAAGAGACCGCGACGCCTTTTGACAGTGGCCGATTTTATGAAGCGTGAGGAAGGTTCCAGCTATCAGATGCCGGATATGGTGCAACAGCCATCGCCGAATTCGGCGGCAGTGGATACCATTCTTGAACTGAAAGGTCTGAGCAAGCATTACATGCAAAAGCCCTCGCTCTTTAGCTCGGCCCAGCTCTTTAAAGCAGTCGATCAAATCGATCTGAAAGTCAGACGAGGGATGCGGCTCGGCATCGTCGGTGAGTCCGGTTCCGGCAAGACAACTCTGGCTCGCTGCATGATTCGCCTGCTCGATCCTACTAAAGGTCATATCGCCTTTAATGGTCAGGACATCAGCCGACTCTCGCAGCAAGAATTGGTGCCGATTCGACGTAAATTACAATATATTTTTCAAAATCCATACGCGGCACTCAATCCCCGCTTGACCGTCGCTGATATCCTCTGCGAACCTCTGATCATTCACGGTTTGGGGGGCGACTTCAAACAACGCCTGCAAAAAGCCGCGGGCCGTATGGAGCAGGTGGGACTTCGGCCCGAAATGCTCAACCGATACCCCCATGAATTCTCGGGCGGACAAAGACAGAGAATCTGCATTGCTCGAGTTCTCATGCTGGACCCTGAATTGATTATCTGTGATGAATGTGTTTCGGCGCTGGATGTTTCTGTGCAAGCACAGATTCTCAATCTCCTGCTCGATATTCAGGAAAAAAGTGGTATCACTTTTATCTTTATCTCACATGATCTGTCGGTTGTGAAATATTTTGCCGAAGAAGTGTGTGTCATGAGTCAAGGGCAAATCGTCGAACAAGGCAGGGCCGATGAAATTTATGCAAGGCCACAGCATGCCTTCACGCGTCGCCTTTTGGAAGCCATCCCTCGGGGCATCCCCAAGGGCAGCTTGCAAGCTTTGACATCCTACTATTAATGCAGACTGACTTGCAGAACATCCCTTAAGCGCTTCAATTCGGGAACTGGCAATTCATAGTTCCGACCGCAGAATTCACAGGCGATTTCTGCGGTTTCACTATCCTGAATCATCTCATCTAAAGTTGCTGGCCCGAGTAGAATAAGCGAACGCTCGACTCGTTCGATGCTACAGCCACATTCATAACGCGGCTTGTAAGGGTGAAGAATTTCTTCGAATTGGAAATTTTCCAGATACTTGTCAATGAGGTCCTCTGGCACCGCACCATTTTGCAATTTAGCGGTGGTTGGCTCCAGCAAAGCTTGGAGCTTTTCCAGCTTCAAAATCGTTTCTTCGGTATATCCCGGCATAAGTTCTACGATATAGCCACCGGCAATTTCCACGCCTTTTTCTGCAGGCCGAGCTGCCAGTGAAACAATCGCCGGTATCTGATGCGATTGATTTAAGTAGAAGGCAATATCGTCACCGATTTCTCCGGTATAAATTTCCACCGTTCCGCGCATGGGCTCTCTTTCATGCGGACGGGATTGAATGACATCCAAGCGGCCCGCACCCAAGCCAGCTCCCAAATGGGTGGTGCCTTCTGGCAATTCCGCGGCGCGGTTTTCGCAATAGACCTTGGCTCCGCCTTCATAACGAGCTGAGGCAAAAATACTTTTAACTGGTCCTTCACCCTGAAAATGCAGAGCCACACCCAAATTTTCTTTGGTTTGGCTGGACATGAGCACTGCGCCAGTGATAGCGCGAGCCATCAAAGTTTTGGCGAGCGGAGAGGCCTCGAAATATCGAAAGGCTTCATTGACCAAATCGGTACTGATCACTGCTGCGATTCGAATGGTGCCGTCTTTGGAAAGGTACTTTTTGATTTCAGCCATACTCTGGATTCCCTGATCACGCGGGTGAATTCCGCAGAGATTTCTTATAAGAACTCCAGGGGCTTGGCAACTAAGGAGAGTGAGAGCGCAAGAAGTGGAATTGCTAAAAAATCGGGTAAGTCTCATAGAATCCTCCAGATAAAGGATTTTGAGCCGCTGTCCAGCTCGACAAATAAGTCTTTGTGGCATATTTTTCCAGGAAGCGTGAGCTCGCGAATCTACGTATCGCCGTTTCGAGATTCTTTCTCACAGAGGGTCAGTACAAGATCTCTTGCCTAGCCACGCCAAATTTCCAAGCACTCTCGAGAGCCTGAGACACGAGTTCACTTCTCAGTGACCGCCAGAACGCCTTATCACACCAATGGACTAATAGACAAAGGCAGCGCAAAATCCATAAGTCTGAGGGCACTAGCTCCTGCCTAGTCGCCAATTCAGTTTTTTCGGTCAGACTCCGATGTATCGAATAGGAGTCTGCATAGAGGAGGGGACCACTATGCTCAAGTTTGATCATCGGGATTTTACCAAGTCTGCTTTATCTTTAGCGGGAGGAATGCTGGGAGTTGCGCTCTTGGCTGCATGGCGATCAGGAGGAGATATTCCAACCATGAGTTTAACTTTAGGACTACCGGTAGGAGTGTTAGCCTTTTGGGGACTTTATTCCTTACGAATGCGAAGGATGGGCCAGGAATTAGGTTTCCTTGGCGATAATTCCACTCTCGATTCGGAAGGCCGCCCCCAGGACCCACAGAGTCTAGCTCTAGCTAGTTTCAAACCAAAGCTTTTGCATGAAGGAGGACAAGGATTGACTTTGGAAGCCGCTCGGCAGTTACCACGCTTTCGCAGCCGGCCGAAAGTTGCGCCACTGGCCTGGGAAGGCCAAGACAATCCAACCAATCGCGATCAGTGGCACATGTAGTTGAATGCTTGCTTTCAAGCCTTTTTTTGTCGCCTCATGATTTTTTTCATGAGTTGAGCAAATTGAAAGGGAGCTTCAACCTGAGGTCCGTGACCACGATCTGCCAAAAGGTAGAGCGTCGAGCCTGGTATTTGGCTTCGAATAAAATCCGCTGTGGCAGCCGGAAAGAAGGTGTCTTCATCACCCCAAATGATCGTCGTGGGTGATCGGATATCTTTGAGTCGGCGGTTCAAAGTGAATTCTTCAAGTCTTGGATCGTCCAGGCTCTTCACTCCTTCCAGCAGATCGTTGAGAACCTTTTTGTGCCATTTGGAGTGTTTGGCAAATTCTCTATAAAGATGATCCCAAACGAAAGGAGGAATCAGCGGTGGCGTGAAAAAGACTCGATTCAGAAAGTAATCAAACTGCAATGGCGTTGTTATTTCAAAAATATTACGATCATTGACGAATTCCTGATAGATCGAAGCTTGATTCTTGAGTACGACACCAGCGCAGTCAACCAAAGTCAGACTTTTAATACGTTCGGGCATACAGAGAGCCAATTCAACCGCAACAGCACCGCCCAGCGAATTGCCAACGAGATGAAAATCGGTCCAGCCGATCTGGTCGATAAAGTCTCGCATCCAGCTTTTGTAGTTGGCTAGATTGTAGGTTTCACCCTTGCGTTTGAAGCTTCTGCCAAACCCGGGCAGATCAGGGATGAGGATATCGCATTCATTGATGAGAAATTGCGCAGCATTGTAGAAATTTTCCTTGGTATCAGCAAAACCAGGCAGGAATATTAGTTTTTCTGGTTTACCTTGATCAATGATGGTGTACTCAATTTTGTAGTCGGCACCATACCATTGGACGCGACCATGCAGGAATTTCAAGCGCAACTTCAAATACTGATCATAGAAATCATTGCCGAAATTTTCTTTCCAGCGATGGGGTATCGTCCGCAGCAATTCTTTTCTGAGTGTGCTTGCCACCTTCATCGATCAAACTCCGCGTGCAATCAGGAAACTTGTTTGTAACGACTTAGCTGCTCTTCGATGGTTTCGATCATATATTTTACTTTGAAGGGCTTATCAATAATGCGATCAGGCTTGTGATCACTCAGTGAAAGATCATTTTCTAAACCCACATAGTAGCCGCTGCAAAGAATAATGGGGACCTTTTGATCAAGCGTTCGAATCTTAGCCAAGAGTTCCAAACCATCCATCAGCGGCATACGGATATCTGACAAGACCAAATCGACTCGATTTTGCTGAAACAAAGCCAGTCCTTCAACGCCGTTGGCAGCTTCAAGGACATGATAATGACTGGAATCTAGCGACTGTTTGTAAAACTCGCGAATCGACTCATCATCTTCGACCAATAGAATGACGGGTCCTTTGGGAGCTGACACTTCCTCGCCCGCGGAGGACATAAGGTTTGCTCCCGGCAAAAATACGGTAATGGTTGCACCCTTCTGCCAACCCCCATCCACTTCGATAAAACCCTGATGAAACTCGACAAATTTGCGCACGATAGCGAGGCCGAGACCAATGCCATCATGGGAGCGCTCGGCGCGACCACCTTGGACAAAGGCTTCCAAAACTTTGCTTTCATCTTCCTTGCGAATACCTTGCCCTTGATCACGAATCTGCAGGGCTAGATAAGATCCCTCATTTCTTTGCACCAGCCAGGACCTTACAAAAATCAGCCCACCCTGAGGCGAGAATTTGATCGCATTGATGACCAAGTTTTCAATAACTTGCCTTATTCTTTTAGAATCCAGGTTGACCTGAATCTCCTGGTCATTGATGACAGATATTTTGATATTTTTCTTGCCAGCAATGAGGCTAAGACCTTCGGTACATTCTTGGAGTAGTGAAGAAAACAGGATTTTTTGATAGTCGAGTTGAAAGCCATGATCCAGCCGTACGACATCGAGAATGTCATGAATCATGCTAACTGCCAATTCGCCATTGCGTTTGATTCGATCGATAAAAGACTTTTGGTCTGGACTTAAAGTTTTGGCGGTATCTTCTGCAAGAAGGAAGTCCGTACAAAGTGAAATGACCGTCAGAGGTGCTCGCATATCATGCGACACCAGTCCAAGGTACTCGTCCTTGTTTTGGATATTCGCATGCATTTCCAGAATCTCTTTATCCTTGCGACTCAAAAGTTCACCAAGCTTTTGTCCAACTCGGGCAAGACGTATCTCACCTTTTAGATCTTTGCCATCGATAACGGCAACGATCGTGAGCTTGCGCTTTTTCATCTCTTCTAGACACTGCAGAAGATCTAGCTTGCTGTTAATTGACCAAGAACCGGGAGCAATGATATCCCCGATTAGCTTCTTCTTTTTGCCCTCCGCCTGCGCAAGGAGAAGGTCTTTTAATTCCACAGCTCCGCGAGGCATGCCGTTCTTTTCGATGACCACACAGCTTTCTACTTGTCTTTGTGTCATCTGAACGAGCGCTTCTTCGAGCTTGATATCGGGAGCCAGAGTCCATGCTGCTGGATCCATGGCATCAGCCACTAAGAGTTTGTTCCCTGAAATTGCTTCCATGACCGAATCCTCCGCTTGGTAAGACATCGGTTCGCTGGCTAGAAACTTTAATCCATTTCGGCAGTTGAAAGGACTGAGGCTGGCACCGAAAGAATCGGTGCCAGCCCCGCTATCTAGCTGATTTTAAATATTTTTTATGGGAAATACATGGCACCGGAACGCTGCGTTACACTGCTTCCGGAATAACCACCCCAAACCAATGCACTGCTTCCAGTCCAGACGATGGACGAAAACGAACGAGCCGGAGGGGCTACCGAACCAGATAAGATTCTCCAACGCAAGGTCGCAGGATTGAAGGCATAGACTTCACCGAAGTAAGACATCAGCCTTTTGGTTTGTCCGCCAATAACCAGGATTTCTTCACCGTTCCAAACAGCCTTGTGACCCAAGCGTTCCACCATCAGTTCACTGCGATAGCTCGTCCATGTATCGGTAGCTGGATCGTAAAGTCCACCCGTGGACGTAACTTCGACTGAAGTTCCTATACCACCGCCACTGACGACAACGAACCGCTCTCCCGTCCAAATCGCCTGATGACCAGCCCGAGCTGTTGGAGTGCCCCGAGTGTCCATGGCTTTCCAGATCTTGGTCGTTGGATTATAAATGGCACCAGTGGCCGTGACCTTGCCAGCTAAATTGTATCCACCCCAGACGATCATCGAATTGCCTGTCCAGGCCGCGGCATGGCCAAGAGTAACAATCGGAGCCATGATTTTTTTCTCTGGATCGTTTGGATTGCTTCGATTGATAAGTGTCCAAGTGCTCGTCGCGGGATCAAAGATCGCCCCGAGTGGCATATTGTTGCCATCAACCCCACCATAGACAATCGCTTTGTCACCTGTCCACACAACTGTCTGCCAAGGATCCGTGATAGAGATCTGAGCCTTGGGATACCAACCGTCGGGTTTGCTCACTGGCTTCCAAACTTTAGTTTTTGGATTATAGAGCGCACCATCAAACAGCCAGGTCGTGTTTTGCGAACTTGTTTTGAAACCACCCCAAATGAATATTTCCTCGCCAGTCCACACCGAAGCTGCTTGGACCCGCGGCTGAAACCAAGATGGGCTAGCCAGATCAGTCCAAACGCCTGATCTGGGGTCGTAGGAAGTGGCCGTATTTGTTTGGCTATAGGTATTATCGGCGGTTCCACCGACGACAATCATACTGTCGCCGGTCCACTGAGCAGTATGCATTTGCGTGCCGCTTGGCGCGTTGACCATTCCCAGCGAAACGGAATCCATCATTCCACTTTGCCAAGCATCGATGATACCGATCGCGATCAAATCCGCAGTGGTTTCGTCCGCATTAAAATGATGGGTCGATTCGTGAATCAAAATCTGCGCAGCCTGGATAAAGCTCAACGCGCTTTCCCGACAACTCGGGTAAGAGAACTGGATGGGATTGGATGTGGGAATCTTGCCATCTGCTCCCGGAGGAACAGTAAAAGCACAGCTTGGCTTTTCTTCTTGAACCCAGACATGCTCCGTTTGCAAAATATCCGCTGCCAAAAATTTCTGATTGGCGATAATCCACTGTCGAACTTCAGCATTTTGAATGCGAGAGAGCGAAGATGGTTTGATGCGAAGCACGACATTCGCAGCATAATCCCTAGCCCGAGCGAAACCAATACGCAGCCAATCACCACCGTTGCCGACCCCCCAATGACCAAGTTTTCCACCTGGCGTCACGAACGGCAGATCTGGTTGAATGCCGATCGTGATAGGGATGTCATTGCCATTAAGAAATCGGCTCGAGTTTCGAAGCGTTCCCTGAGCCCAGGCCGGGCTCAGGCTGAACAGAAGCGTTGCTACAATCAGTCTTTTCATACCGTTCC
>JBGSRE010000698.1:0-4796 GCA_041737755.1 Oligoflexus sp. | reverse complement strand
GCCGCCGACAAAACTTATCAAGTCGATATGAGTCCTTTACGGGCTAGAAAACTCACCTGTGGCTCCTAGGCGAATATTGCGCCATTCATAGCTTCATATTGAGCGATAGCATCGATCCCTAGTTTCAAATAGGGGTAACCTACTTCATCAAAATTTACGCCTGAGTAACCTGATATAGGCAAGCTTGCATCGAGTAGCATAAGTTTGGCTTCGGCTCCGACCGCAAGCAACTTTGGTATCCCTGCTGTTGCGCTCGCGTAAGCAAGAGCACTTGCATAGGGCGTAATGGTGGCCTTGAGCTGTGTTTTGTAAACTCCATAGCCCATACCGACTCCAAGTTTAGCCCGAGCACCTGCGGTCAAGGTTACTGGGACTGGCCCCACCATGAAGCTCGATCGATAAGCTTGATCGAATTCCCAGTCCCAGAGGCTAGCGTCCTCAACAACGATTTTCTCGCTTTCCTTATACTTCTTCGGGGGAAATACGTTCTGACCAAAAACCTTAAAAGTGAGTTCAGCTTCTAGAGCCTTTGGGCTGGCAAAAGCGTAGGCATATCCGCCGATCATATTTATATCTTGATTAAGAATATAAAGCCCAGCAGCACCAAAAGCTGTAGACTCTTGCTCATCCTCTGAACCTCGTATTTCCAGATAGGCACTTCCGTAAGTTCCAACGCGATCCTTACTGCCAAAATTAAAGCCGTTCCAATCTTTTCGCTTCTTTATTTTCAAATACATGCGAGAAGGGGGTGTGGGTGCAGGGATATTGGGAATATCGGGAATGACGTAGTCACTAGGCAAAACGGCATTCAACTCTTGACGCAATGCAAGCAACTGTTCGGGACTTGGCTTGGTTTTTCCCGAGATTAAGTCATTTATTTGCTTCACCACGTTGATAGTGCTTTGGATAGCTTCGACAGATTCCATACTAAAATACTCAGAATACTGTGAGAGTCCAATTTCTTTAGTTAGCTTATCTTTAAGTTCTAAAATTTTCTCAGCCAGTACCTTAGGATCCTCGATACTGTCTAGGCTAATATAGTCGAAGAAAGAGAAACCAAGCGAACAGAGTATTTCTTGTTGCTTATTGAAACGCCGCAGGAGTTCATCCAATCGCATATCGATGACTCCTTTGATGCGAATGCGCGGGTATTGAAAGCCAGGCAATTCATTATCATAGCCAGGGACAGGGAATTTGGGGCAACTTTCTTTTGGATTGATGCCAAGGATGTTTTCCAGCGTCTTAGGATTGCTTAATTTCAAAGCACCAAGCAACTGGGTCTTCATCTCTGTTTCACTTGTTGGAATTTCAAAAGAATTTGAAATTGATTCATTTTCCGAACCTGGACTCTGCGGCCGAAGTGTATAGCCTGTTTCGTTATAGACTCGCTCTTGTTCGTTAAGATAGTCCAAATATTCTTGGATAGTTCCATCGAAAAAGAAAAACCCTTGTGCATCTCTTTGGGTAAAGAGCTCGCCGGGATTTTTGTATTTCTCGACGCAAACAGTGTCATCGTATTTTTTACAAAAATCTGAGATTTTAAAAGGTACAAATTCTATCGGTGTCTTTCGTCGGGCAACGGTTTGTAGACTGGAAGTTCCGGTGTCTTCGACAAAGACGGAACTCTTTGAACAATCCTGGCCTGAAGGAATAGCACTTAAATCGACTCCTTCAGGGCAATTCGGAATCGCATAGGCTCTGGCAGAAAAAAGCAGGAAAAAGATGAGACGGAATTGAATCATAACGTTTTTTCCTTGCTAAAAGGTCCCGCGAACACGTTTTTCATGGACGTGACTATGACCTCGAGTTGACCCTCTCCAAGCTTGTCGCTATGTTTGCCTGATTGGAGTATGCTTATAAATGGGGCAACGTTCTTCTTGAAAAGATTGCAATCCAAATTGTGGCGACGAGCCCTATAGCGTCCACCTTCGTTGCAATATGCAGCAGCAGTTGGACTATACTTTAGGATAAACTCAGCCAGTGCTTCACGTCGTCCGCCCTTAGCAGCGAAAGTTGCACCTAAGCGGCTTTCAAGATCTTTGAGCTGTAGATTAGTGAGGGTCTTTATACTATTAATTCTTTCTTTGTCGAAACTAGGATCACGCAAGAAAATTACATAGTCGATATCCAAAGATTTACGCATTTCTCGTATTCCCTGCTCAGCATCAAGGAAGTTGGCAGCCAGAATCGCATTCGAAATACTTTGAAAGAGTTGGGTATTCTTCGTGACAATCGGCTCCAAAGCTTGGTCAGTCGCCAGTATGCTTTCAAATTTGGCGATTTCGGCTTCAAGCCCAGGGAATTCCAAACTATAAAGGGTTGCCTTAATCTCCATGATCGTGTGCACGTCATTCTTGAAGCGCTGGAGGCGATCAAGTAAATCTCGCTGCATAGATTGATTAGCTTCGGCAAAGAGACTTTGGAGTACATCCATGTTTCGATTCAGCTTGTCCAAATAGGGACCAAGATTTTTTTTCTGAATAAGTTGAACTTGATCTGTGACAGGATCCTGTTGGTTGGTCAAATCACTCAGTGAAATGCGTGGGAGTGCTTGCACTAGAGAATAGCCTTCCCGTGAACGCTGAAGAATTTGCCGGTATTTTACTGTGAACGTTTCTAGTTCAGATACCCGTGACGAGAACTCTGATTCCAGTGAGGGTTGAGTGACTGAACCTGTGAGATTGGCTTGGATTTCTGCTTCAGTATTCACTGAGAGACGGCCAATGAATGTTGGCCATTTCTTGTACCATTTGTCGAGTTCGGAGTGGAGCACAACATACTGGCTAGCCACTCCTGTTGAACCCTGCATATAGCTGTCTCTAATTACGATGTATCGGCCATAGACACCCGAAACTTTTTCAGCAAAATTCAATTGATCTGTCAAGGCCGCCTGCTTCAGGTTGAGAGTCTCCACCGTGTCTTCAGCTAAGGCAGATTTGTCAATACCAAGAAGCAAGCCAATCGCCAACATCAACCTTTGAATGCTTCGTGCCAAGGTGATGTTCATGGGTCCAAACCCTCTGATTCACTGTTAATTCTTTCACGGAGTTTGTCGAGTTCATCACTAAGGAGTTCTTTGAAGGCGTCAAAGATATCAATAAAATTCTTTCCATTTTGAATGGCAGTACGCAGCTCGATTTCAGCTGATTTTGCGTCAGGAAGTACGAAGTCGTCACCCACTGACGAGGGATTCTCCTTGTAGTAGATCCCTGTATTTAACTGAGTCAGTTCAACAAGAAGTCGCTCCATAGCTTCTTTAATTCTTGGTTGGCGAGTCTTTGCTTCAAAGTACCAAGAATTATTTTCTCGACTAATTTCAAGTACAAAAGTCTTTTTCTTTTCATCGAAGACGATCACACCCATTGAACGTAGGTCAATATCCTTCCATTGCTTAATCCCTAGAGAATAGCTATCAGGAGTCAATCCTGCGTCATCACAGTTAGTATCTTCAGTTGCAGGTTCATAAGGAACAAAACCACTGATTGGAAGAAACGGCGGTGGGGGGAGCTCCGAACAATTTGAAGACATAGCTGCTTCTATAAGAGTATTGAACGTCATTTGGAGTGATGTCGCAATGGTTTGGAGCCTAGGTACCTCATAAGATTTAATGAAGCGCTCATAGTTTGTGGCGATTTTGTAGGCTTGGCCTTTGTTCGCAATGCCTTGCTCTAGACGTGCGGCTTCGGTATTGATGGCGGTAATGCTACCATCTGTTGGCAACGATCTGACGTTGACAATTCGCAAGTTGCATCGCGGACTGCTTAGCGTTCGCGATTTAACTTCGGTAATCATCGAAGGTGTGTTCGATAGAATCTCGCCGTTACTTGAACGTGGCAGCACATCTATAAATAGATTCGGGCCGTATTCTGTAAGTAAAGTGTAAGGAACTGTCTCGTAAATGGCTTCCTTGTCTCGATTCCACACCGTCCAACCTTGCCGCGTAGTAGGGTAAGTGGGATGTGTATAAAAAGGAACAGACTTTATGAGATTTTTTCGATTATTTCTATCGGTCAAATACATATATTCAAAATCACTTGAATTGCAGTCTGGGGTTGGAAGGTCGAAAAATTGGTTAACGATATAATCAGGGGCATACGTCAAGATTTTAGGATTTGACTCGTGTATTAGTTGAATTTCATGATTCCATGAGAGAGTTCGATTTCCTGGAAAAGCGGGTTGTCGTTATGGCAGGCTTCCAGTGAATAATTCGGGATACGTGGGCTGAGGTGATGGATGTGATGGAAGCCGATATTACCGCTGAACCATTGCAGAATACGCGGTAGTTTGTAGAACGAGCTGCCGTACAGGGCGGCGGTGGCATAATCCCATTCTTCGTGGCGTTCCCAATACACATTTTCATATTGGTGCTGCACATAAAACAGCCACACACCCATTGACGATGCCATAGCGATGATTGGAAGCTGGATCAGAATATACTCTTTAAAGCCGATTGTCAGGCTCATCACAATCACGATAGCCAGCAGTGCCAGATTGGTGAAAAGGACGCTGTTACGGGCGCGTTTGTCACTTGCGGCGTTGAACGAGCCAAACCTTTGCAGCACGACAAAATCGAGTGTCGGGCCGATGACGAAGATGACAAACGGATTACGATACAGACGATAGGCGATACGCTTTAATTTGGGCAGTTTATAATATTCGTCTACTGTCAGCGTCCAGATGTCGCCTACGCCGCGTCGATCCAGGTCGCCGGATGTGGCATGATGAATCGCGTGACTGTGCCGCCATGCCCAATAGGGTGTGAACAGCAGGATGCCTGTGAATTGACCGATGAAGTC
>JBGSRE010000661.1:0-10065 GCA_041737755.1 Oligoflexus sp. | reverse complement strand
CACCATCCAATTACGGGCAGCACCGATCGGTTGCTCGGCATACACGGCTTCATAGAACTGTAGAATGTTATTCACCTCGACTGGGCTGGCATCCCGCAGAAAGGCTCTCTGATAAAGGGTTTGAATTGCAGTGACAACGGCATCGCTTTTTATCAGCCGACCATCGATACTTAATTCAACATTCTTAAAGATCAAGCCCTGCGATGGATTGATAAGATCTATCTGGGCTCTTTGAATACAAGCCGACATCACCAGCCGATCGAGCGACATGGACGAACTCACGCTCAGCTGATCAGGATAACGATACTGAGCGTTGCCATAGGCATTCATTCCACCCAAGCTCACCTTATGGACTAGGTCCGCACAGGGCAATTGCCCCAGTTCCAGACAAAGGCCCTGTGGATGCAACACCAGAATCTTGGCCAGACTGTTTCGCAAGAGGTCCGCTCGCTTGCGCTTGACATCGGCTTTCGGCGATGCAGAGACCAGTGCGCTTGCTGCTCCCGCCTGAGGCAAAGAATCGCCTTGAGTCAGATCCTTCGACTTCGTGCAAGCCGCAAGAGTCAGACTCAAGATCATAAATTTTTTCCATCGCTTAAGGAACACTGTAGGCCTCCGTTTGAATGAGGTCATGCAGCATGGCTTTGACACTGTATTGATGCACACCTTTAAAATCACGCCAGAGCTTTTCAAATTCTTTCATTTCGTCCGAACGGGGCTCATGCCCCACCATCACTATCCAGTAGTCCTTGACCGTATTGGCCGCGAACATATCACTATTGGCCATCACCGTGGCCCACTCGCGAAGGTTGGCCACGCGTTGGCCAAAAATATATCCCACTTCGGGCATATTCTTAATGCCCGGAAACTGCTGATCCAGGAACTCCATCCGTGGCAGCGCATAGGAAAGTGGGGTGAGATTGGTTTCATCACCGAGATTGGCGAGGTTCTGCAAGGGCGTCGCGCTCTGTCCTTGCAGAACTCGCGCGGTCCCTGTTAGCCCATTGTAATTGCGGAAGGGATAAGTCAAGGGATCGATCGCCAGATGGCACTGGGCACATTCAGGACGCGTCACACCTTTTGAATCATAGTCGGCGAAACCAGTCAAAGCAGGATCCGCAGCATTCAATCCCTGCATTTGGGCTAGGCTGACCCCCAGATAGGCATTAAAAGCCTGAGCCACCAACACCCGGGCAATGCCTGTGTAGTTCAGATAGAAACTAAGATTCCAAAACGTGGTCAGAAGTCCCACTCGGCGATCGGGTTGCATGACCTGCCCATCGAGGAGCCGTTGCGGTGCAAGTTTTGTATAGCTCGTGCGATTTGCTCCCAATAGATTGCGGGTGACCGTGTAGTCCGCTAGCAGTTGATCTCTTGCATCATGCCCGTCGATCTGTGAGTAGACGAAGAGATGAAAATCTGCATAGTAATCGACGATAGGAATAACTCCGGGATCTTCCCCAGCCTTGACTGAGCCCACGGGGCGAATTTTATACTGTCCGATTTCCCACACCACACCGTCCTTGCCGCGCCAGTGATTGCTCTTCAGGCATTGATCCAGCTGATCGCTCAATGCTGTGGTTTTTTCGCTATCGCTGCGTTTTTTGAAATCCATATAATCGGGATAGGAGGGTGGCTCTCCGCAGACATCCAGCCAAATCTTTTTCCATACGTAATCCGAATCCGCAGCACAAAGTTTCCACGGGCCCGTTAATGGATCAGTAAGTGAGCGCCCATTGCAGCGATTGCTGGTAGGAAACTTACGTTCATCACCAGGCAGCTGCCCGGCTTGAATTTCTTGCATGTTGGAGAAGCCATCGCTATCGCAATCCTCATCTTGGATGAGTTCGACCGCTGCCCGGAAATCTTCTGGAGTCGTTGGAAAATCCGCCTGGACTTTGATGGCATGTTTCATACAAGCACCAAAATTGTTTAGAGCAGGTGGCTGCGCTTTATGGCAAAAACTGCAGCTGATCGTCGTGCCAGCACAAGACGGGCTGGCCGGATAGGATTGGCAAAAAAGTTCGCTGGCCCAAGGCTTGCCATAGCTAAGTTCTGCCCAAAAACTGGCAAACAGCAGAAGGATGCCTTGGCAAAAGATTTTGGCTGACATGGTCTTCCTCAGTTTTCGGGAAACCCAGCCTGTGACCAGGCGGAGAATAGTTTTTTGGGATCATTCGCGAGTGCTGCCGAGGGCGGCATCGCACCACTCAAAACCCGGCCGATCAAACCCTTTTCGGTCGAAGCACTTTTCACCGCAGCGAAGCTGCCGAGCTCCACTCGCGGTGAGTTATTGGGCCGATGGCAGCTGATACAATGCTCCTCAATCAATGGCTTGATATCCTTGTTATAGCTCACATTCACGGCCGGTACGCCGGCCCCACCTTTGTAAACTCCAGCGAAGTAGCGCAATTCATCGTCACCGACGTTAGTGATGATGCCAGAAAAGGCGCGCTGGCCATTGTCAATGTAGTATTCCGTCCAAAGATGGAATCCCAAAGCCAGAGTTTCAGCATCCGATCCAAAGCGATTGGTAACTCGATAGGCAACATCACCCTTAAATGGGCCAATTGAAGTCATGCGTTCGGCTGGGATTTTCTCGACAAAGATGGAGCCTGTATAGACTTTATTCAGAATAAGAACAGGATTATCCGTCGCTGTGACGGTCGCCTGGATATTACTGAAGAAGCGAAATTCTCCCAGTTCCTTCTGGTAGCGGGCCACATCAGCGATGGGCGAAATCGCAGGGGCGACGCTCGGATAAAACTTGGCTGTCGTATTATAGCCATCGCGGGTATTGGTTAAACGATTGGAAGCACGAATGGTGCAGACGATCCCTTTCCACTCTTTGGAAAAGTTGGAGTTATTCGGAGTCGTATAGTTGGTGACAGCACCACGAAATTTTCGAGTGAGTTCCATTGCTCGCTGATTGATCGGCTCCACATCTAATAAGTCGCCAAAGACTGACGTTCCAATGGAATTGGCATGACTGACTTGAACATCGAGAGTGGTTTCCAGCAGAGTTCCGTGGAGGTCTAAGATCGAAGTGATGTCAACCTTTGCGACAGCAAAACCGGCGTTGATTACCCGCGTATAAGTTTCATTCATGCTGGTCGTGAAGGTTTTGGCATTGGAATCAGCAAAGTCGGGTATTCCACACTGTGGTAGGACAATGTTAAGGTCTTCCGTCTCATCACCGGTATCGACTTTACGAGTGCTCGTCGTGCCGGCCTCCTCTTGGGTCAGAGGATCCTGATACTGATCAAGACTATTCAGTATATCGGCATTGATAGCGGACTGACTGCCAGATGCAAGAGGCTTTCCCTCCTGTTCTTTCTTTCGAGTACAGGCCATCAATGCGCTGACCAAGGCTAGACCCCAAAGGCTCCATAGAATACGCGCACGAACTCGCTGAGCAAATCGCTTCATATATTACCTCGAAAAAAGTCATATTCCTCTCTTTGCAATTCCTTGACCAAGAAAGCGCCAAACCGCGTCTTCCCGAGCTTTGTAAAGGATCGATAGGATTGAATTTTTTCAAAGGCAAAAGGGCCCAAGCAAGGCTGGCTCGCCTGCTCGGATCAGGGTTTTCCTTAATTATTTGATTGTTTCAATTGCTTAGGCTTGTTTGATCCTGCCGAAATCGAAAGAAGAACTGTCGCGAACGGAGGCAAAAAAAGTGGGTTCATCTTTAGCAGCCAATTTCAAATCTTTTCCACACAAGAGGCATAGCCTTTGGGTTGGTTGATATAATTTGCCGATTGTGGTCGACCATAGGTTTCGTTAAAGAGATTCATGCTGCGCGGGTGTTTATAAATGAAACTCATCCACTTCCGATGGGTTTTGGATCCGACAAACTGCATCATAACCTTGCCGTTCTCCCAGTAGGAAATAAGCAGAATTTCAAACGGGCCGGAAATCCCAGGCAGGACTTGAACACAGCCTTCAGCTTTCTTGGTCGCCAGGATAAAGCTGACGACATGAGTCCACATGTAGATGAAGCCACGGAGATTGCGGCAGGACAAACCTATCACTAAGGTCAAATGCTGGGCCTGATCGAGATTCGGCTTCTGAACCAAAGAAGAGCTCATAAGGACTCCTAAGCTATCGGCGGGTTTACCATATCGAGTCGAGGCAGCAGCAGGTTTTCGCCCCCACGCCCTGCCTCTAGACCCGAGACTCATGTTCCATGCACCCACGGGTTTCTGGATATAGGCTATCAGCTTTTCAACTTTGCCTCGATCCAAATCATGAAAGGCCTGCTCGTCTTCAGCTTCGATCACCAGCCGCTAGCGGCGAACCACCTATGACTACACCACGGTCTTGAGCAGGGCAATTTCCATGTGTTCGAGCAGAGCTTCCCGGATCACTTCCGGCAATGCACTGGCGAACTTCTCGCCATCCTTGCCTTGCTTGGTCCAAATCGCTTGATGATCGGCAATCGCCAGCTTCTCCGTGACCCCTTCCTGGCTGACCTTATAGAATTCAAACTGCAAATCCAGTCCATTCTGATGAATGGCTTTGATAGCCATCGTCACCAGGATATCATCGAAGGGCATCGCTTCACGCAAATGCTGGATGCGACTCTTGACACAGGTGAACTCGCCAGCTTCGCCAATGCCTCGGTAAAGGGCTGGAGCGACATTATAGAAGAAGCTATCACGCAATTTACCTAGCCAAATCGAATAATTGCCAAAGTAGAGATTACCGACCAGATTGGCATCAAACAGACTCGTTTCGAAGACTTTCTGGGCCACTGTTATCGCCGAATGAGGACCTTCAGGAACCTTGAACAAAGTCTCGCCATGAGTCAGTTGGCGGTAAGGTTCATGAGCTGGAATATAAGTATTCTGACTGTTATTTCGGGCAACCATACTGGCGATGAAGTCCTGGTAGTAGTCAGGAAATTCGGCTGGTCTGACGATGCCATGATCGAGTATTTCCACCCAGGTGAAACCCATCTGCCCCGTGGCAATCCGCTCCTCAATTCCGTCTTCGCCTTTGGAGACCCAGTCAAAGCTTAAAGTTGCCGAAGAATTTTTGGAGCCTGTGATGTGACCACACCACATCCGGGCTTCCACCACCCGATCCTTGTTGCGGCATTCACCCAGAACTTCAATACTGGCCCAGTTGGTGACCAGACCCCAGCGACCTGTTTCGGTCAAGGCGCGAATACGATCCAGTACTGGGAGCGAAGACATCTCGCGGGCATTGCCCATCCAGTTAAAGAAATGGGCGAAGTAGATCGATCGGCTGAGATTGGAAAAGCTTTTAAAATCAGGAATAAACCGATGGACAAACACCGATTGATCCTGGGGGCCATGAGGTTCGGCCGCGATCAGCAGTCGTTCGGCAATCGCTCGATAGGGCGCGAGCAAATCTTGATCGGCCATGGTTAGAGTCTTCTTCACGCTTAGCTCCTCGAATGGGATGGGAGTCTTTTGAATTAAATCCATGGCCTTGGGCAAGTGCGGCCTCTTTTCTAAAAACTGCAGGCGATAGTTGACCAATCGCTCCAGGACTCGACCTGCTTCGTCAAAGACGGTAATGGTTGCCAGATAGGTCTTGTCATCCGCCTTATGCACATCCGTAAAGCAGATGCGTTGTTCGACCTGACGGAATCCTCGATGCAATTCCAAACGTTCGATCTCAACCGGCAAGCACTGATTCTGTGGAATGATAATCTGCGCCGACTGCAAGAGCGAGTCGCGGAAGTAGGGATCACCCAGAATGTGCCTCTGCATATCTCCCTCCTTGAGCTCCGAACGGAACACAGTGCAGCCTTGTGTTTCGTTGTCAGATTCGAGATGGTGAAGGCTCTGGAGTCTTTGAAACAGAGGACCTTGGAACAGGATGCTGCCATAAAGCTGCTTGGCCGGATCCACCGCTAGAGTTTTTTGATACTCAGGAATACCTTCCACCTGCTCCGCTGCCCAGGAGCGCAGGACAAAATCGGCCGCGAAGTGATCAACTTTGTAGCCCGTCAGAGCTGTGCGAATGCCCGCGCGGATCCGTCGTGATCCGGGCAGCCCATCCTGCTCCAGGACCTGGGCATAGATTTCGATCGTGCAACCCTGGGCACCGACGGTGATGGGACGCTTCAGTTGAATATTTTCGAGCACTAGACTTTCTTCTTGGCTGAGATCCTGCAGCATGCTCACGATCTGCGACATAGCTTCCAGACCATGAACCGTCGGCAGAAGGAAGGCACCTTTGTAATTATGGTCGAGCAGGTAGGCATGCTCGTCCCAAGTCAGATGAGTGCGAGCTATACATTCCACTTCCGGATGAAAGTGCAAAACTTCCCGATGGAAAGGCACGGCCAGATCCTGAGCATAAAATTCAGGCTTGCTGCGTTCACCAATCGCACCCAGGCGCGAGCTAATGACTGTTTGTTGATCACGGCTACGACAGCGAGTCAACTGCAAAAAGCGCTGAATACCTTCTGCCGGAACGATCGCGCTGATGCCTTTGGCTTCGAGATTTTTGTCGCTGCCCATGCGAGCACCCATTCCCAGCTCGGCCCACACACTGTAAGCAAGGGTTTGCGTGTGGGTGTTGGGATGCTGACGAGCATAGCGACGGATCATCAGATCCAAAGTTTCGTTGGCAAAACCATACCAAGCATTGCCCGGCATACCGACCACACCAATCACCGAACTGAAGCCAATGAGCATTTTCAACGAGTCGTCGGCCAGAGCCCGCAGCAGATAGCGCATGCCTTCCACTTTGGGCGCCATTTCTCGACGAGCTTCCTCGGCGCTCACTGCTGAAAGGGGCCTTGGCTGATTCACTCCTGCCCCGTGGATAAGCCCAGTCGGACTGCCTAACTCAAGTCGAATGCGTTCCATAGTAAGCCGAACATTTTCTTCATCTGTCATGTTGCAGGCATAGTAGGCAGCTAGAAGTCCAGCCTCCTGATAGCTCTGCAAGGTTTGGGTGATAGGATGTTGGGGATTGATGGCATCAGCTTCGCCATAGGCGGAGGAACCCAGCAAAGCCATGCAGGTGCCATGCTCTTTGGCAAAGGCCAGAGCGCAGGCAGCCGTGATGCCTTTAGCACCACCCGTAACAAGCACAACGTCGCCTTCATTCCAGACAATATTGCGATCCTGATACTGCGAAGGTTCATCCAACTTCAGTTCGGGACGCAGGCGACGTCCATTCGCATCATAGGAGGCAACAACGAGCGCCGCGAGACCTTCCCGTTCCAGCGCGAGGCGATCCACAACCCAAGAGCTGTCATCCTGCCGAAGAACAGGCAACGAAAGGCTGCGTATTTTCAAATCGGGACGTTCATGGGCTAGGCTCTGAGCAAAGGCTTTGGCACTGAGTTGGGCGACAGCATCGCTATCGTGACCAAACATTCCATCATCCCATTGCAGAAAGACCAGAGTGTGGCCTTTCTTCCAGCGAGCTTGACCGACTTGACTCAGAAGCTGAATAGCCTCTGCTTGATCCTGAGCCTCATCTTCTGAAGTTTTCGGCAGCGAAATAATTGTCAGCTGGCTATCCGTAGCTTCTTTGCGAGGCTCGGTTAGGATGTGCAGAATCGCTCCACGATTGGTCAATTCTTCTTTAATGGATGCCAATGATCCGAGAATGTCCACTTTCAGGTCAGACCAACCTGGAATCTCGCTCTGAGATAGCGGGGCAGGTACCAGCAGCTCGGTAAAATTTCTGACCCAGGGTTCTCTATTTTTGGCTAAGCTGCTTTCCGCGATGCGATTCATGGCCAGAACGGTGGCCTTGACTGGCGGTGCTTCCAAAAGGGTAAGTGTCGGTACTGAAGGCTGCGATGCTACTGTGGGAAGTTTACTGCGAATGGCTTCGGCGATCTCAGCGATGCTCGCGTTAGCAAAGGGCACAGCTTCTAATTCGCCGGCAATCCCATAGTGCATCGCAGCATTGGCGACCAATTCACTGGCTTTGATCGAGTCCATATTCAAATCATCGAGCAGCCGCATCGATGGATTGAGGGTACTCATTTCAAATCCGGTCAGATCGTGGATGATTTTAAAGATGAGCAGCTCCACAGCCTCCGCCTTGGCGGCCGGAGCTGGCACAGCAAGCTCGAGCGCCACTGGGCTGGCTTGGCTGGTACTGCTCGGCCGCTGCTCTGCAAGCGGAATCGCTAATACCGGCGCGGCGTGGCGCGGCTCTGAAATTTTCAAAGGACGTTCGGTCGGACTTTGAATGAAGAGCTTCTCTTCAGGACGGACAAAGGGACGAAGGAAGCGCGATCGATAGAGTTCATCCCAGCGGATGGCCGATCCTTTGGTAAAACTCACCGCCAGCACAGATTTAAGATCGTAGTCAAATCCGGGACGGGATTCGGTCGGCAAACAAAGCGTGGAAGAGCCATGGTTTCGTTTGATCAAGCCGGAAAGTATTTGCGAGGGACCCACTTCAATCAAGAGATCCGTTGCTTGGGCAATGGCCTGAGCCATAGCCACGAAGTCGACCTGCTTGAGCATTTGCTCAGCAAGATAGGTCTTTACGTCGATGTCCGTACCCCATGCCTTGCCATCGGTCCCGCGGAAAAAGCTGAGCTGGGGATTTTTCATAGGAAGGTCTTGCATAAACTTTGCAAATTCTGCCGCAGCATCCTGCATCAGTTCGGAATGAAAGGCATTGGAAACAGGCAAAAGGCCACCCTGAATGCTCCGGCTTTTGGCAAGCTCCAAAATGCTTTCCAGCGCCTTGGGATCGCCCGATAGGACCGTTTGATCTGATGCATTGCGATTGGCGATCGTGCTGTATCCGGGGACTGTCTTCATCAAAAGCTCGGCTGTCTCGGCAGCGCAATTGAGATGAATCATCGCACCGGGTCGATCGGCACGGGATGCCATGAGTTGGCCACGACGGGTGGCCAGCTTCATCAGTGTTGAAAAGCTGAAGGCTTTTGCAGCATAAAGTGCGCTCAATTCCCCTAGGCTGTGACCACCCACAGCATGCGGCTCCAGTCCAAGATTTTGCAAGGCTTCCAACCAGAGAGCATTGGTTAAAGAGATGCCCGGCTGAGCCAACTCTGTGAGCGAGAGCCGCTTCATCGATTCTTCTGGACTCAGAGTATGTTCACCAGAGATCGCTGCCAAAAGAGAGCTATCACTCGCATTCCTCATGATATCCTCGGCCTCATCGGCTTTCGCCTGGGCCCATTCATGTCGCTGAGCGAGCTTTTTGCCCATCAAAACTTTCTGTGCGCCTTGACCTGGAAAGAGAAAACCCAAACGTGGCGATTTGCTGCTATGGCCCACGCTGACGAGGACTGTGCCTTCGGTTTGTTCACGACTTTGCTGGAGCGCAAGAGGAGTCTCCAACCAAACTTTGATTTTGGTCAAAGCTTGAAAGGCTTCTTCAGGCTTGGTCACGACCGCGGAAGCTCGAAATGGTTCATGAGGCGAGACAAATCGAGCCAGATCCGCCGCCAAATCCCCCAGCTCGGCTCGACTGATCTGCCGAACATACTGCAAAGCCTGCTGCACTTTCTTCTGCAAAAGATTCTGTGAGCTGGCGGAAAAGATCAAAATTTCAGCCTTATCATGCGAGCTGAAGAGAATCTCTTCGTCTTGACTCGGCCGCAGATGGGAAGTAGGTTCGCCATAGCTTTCCAAAACAGTATGGGAATTGATACCACCAAAACCCATGGCCGACACGCCAGCCCGCATAACAGCATCATCAGCAAATTTTTTGCCATGGATGACAGGAAAAAAAGCCCGGGCTTTCTCTTGGAAAAATGCATTCGGTTCTTCCACGCCGGCCATAGGCGGAAGAACACGTTGATTCAGCGCTATCGTCGTTTTAATAAAGGCACCAATTCCGGCGGCAGCTTTGGTGTGACCCACGATAGACTTAAGTGAAGTCAAGCCAATGCCTCGGGCTGGAACTTTATCCTTGAGCACTTCCACGAGTGCCGAGATTTCAACTTTATCGCCGACCGTTGTGCCCGTGCCATGACCTTCTACAAAATCGCAGAGCTCTAAACCAAAACCAGCCATTTTATAAGCTTTGCTGATAGCCCGAGCCTGGCCGCCTACGGAAGGAGCGGTCATACCTCCCTTG
>JBGSRE010000642.1:0-4840 GCA_041737755.1 Oligoflexus sp. | reverse complement strand
TAAAAATCAGAAAGGTTTTGCCTTTCCTGGATCAACTGATCCTTCATGTCCTTGAGCGCTTGCGCCGTCATTTGGGGCTTGGGTTCACTCATGATGGGGTATCCTTCGAGCGTACTATTTCAGAACGAGGAGCAATGCGAACCGGCAAAGAATCATCGAAGGGTTGTCGATCCTTCAATTCATATTCCTTACGGAGGGGATGCCCTTGGAAGCGCTCGTCCATGAGGATCCGCCGCAAATCGGGGTGATTGGAGAAGCGAATACCGAAAAGGTCGAAGACTTCTCTCTCCAACCAGTTGGCCGCTCGCCAAAGACCGCAAAGGCTTGGCACCGATTCGTCTTCGCCTACCAAAACTTTCAATCGCAAACGAGTATGAAAGCTCATGGAATACAATTGATAGACCGCAACAAAGCGCTTCTGGCCATCCTTCTGATCCACGTTATCGTAAGCTGTAATATCGGAAACTCGATCGAAACGAAGAGCGTGGTCATCCCGCAAAGCCAAGGCCACCGCCGGCAACTGTTCGGGCAGTGCCAGCCAGAGGATCGTTTCGTTGTTACGATCCCGTTCCAGGCGAAACTCCTTAAAGGCCGTTTCGAGATGACTATGCATCTTTTCATGCTCTTCGCGATTCTTCGGGGCCAGTTCGCTCATTTCGTTTCACCTGAATGGGTCGGCTTGGTTTCTGCAAAGAGCTGATCTGAAATGACCTTGCGGTAGCTCATGGCATCGCGGGCCTCTTCGCGGGTCAGGCGATGCATTTTGGGACGTGGACCACCTTGTTCAACAACATCCTGCAATCGAAGAATGGCGTGAATCAAACCCTCGGGAATTGGCGGACAGCCTGGCACATAAATATCGACAGGCATGATCTCATCAATACCCTGCAGCACCGAATAGGTGTCAAAGATACCACCCGATGACGAGCAAGCGCCCATAGCGATCACCCATTTCGGATCCAGCATCTGGTCATAAATCTGCCGCAAGACCGGTGACATTTTCGTGGTGATCGTGCCGGCCACCAGCAGGAGATCGGCCTGTCTTGGCGAAAAGCGCACGACCTCAGCCCCAAACCTTGCTAGGTCGTAGGTGCCAGAGAGAGTCGACATCATCTCGATGCCACAGCAAGAGGTGCCGAAGGGCATTGGCCAAAGTGAGTTTTTTTGGGCCCATTTCACGGCAAAATCCAGGGTCGTCGGAATAAAGCTCGCGCTTCCGTCCTTTGCCATAACCGTTCCTCCGTTTCAGTCCCAGTCCAGACCCTTACGGCCCAGCAAATAAATATAGCCTGCCAGAAGAACCACGAAGAATGTGATCATTTCAAACAGAATAAAAGGTCCCTGACTCAGGAATTTCTTATAGACAATGGCCCAGGGATACATAAAGACCACTTCTACATCAAACAGCAGAAATACAATGCCCACAACATAATAGCGAACTGAGAACTGCTGACGAGCATTACCAACGGATGGTACACCGCATTCGTACACATCGAAATGCTGCGGGTTATTTTCCCGGGGCTTGGCTCCAAGCAGAAAATTCGCGGCGATCAGCACCACACCAATGGTGGCACCTACGGCCATCAAAATGAGGATCGGTAAATACTGGTAGGAGTCTGGATCAACCCACATGCGCGGCCATTCCTTTCGCACAGTTGATGAAGCCAAATAAGGTCGGAAAACAACCATAGATTCCTAGGCTTGTCAACGATACCCCTCACTTTTCTGGCTTTTCGGCTTCAATTCAGTTTCCACGCTCTCAAGACAGAGTAAGAAAGTCATAGACTAGACAAGAAGCCCTTCTATTGTGACACATGTTCACCCAAATATTCGCCCATCACTTTTGGAATTTTGTGGCCGAGGCCTAGCGATTCCCTTCGAAGGTCGTAGCGAGAGATGCTTTGAGTGAGCTTAGACCCTGCTCACAGAGCGGGTTTCATACTCTTCCACAGCTATGGAAATGGACCAAATGCAAAAACTACCCACGCATCTTCTATCAGCATGAGCGAGGATGCAACACGTCGCTTATACTGAGATGTTGATTTCCTTCCTCACTCTCGGATCGTCTTGGATTACTTGTCATAAATCTCCGCACCAAGATGGCAAGCACCGCCAACAACCATCATGAATGACATAGTCACTCTGAATTGCTTAAGGAATTTCTGGCAAATAAATCAACGCGCGCCTCTGCTGCCTTAAAAGGCACTCAATGCCTGATGATAGAGCCAAGCCGCAGTTTGAAAGCTGCCATAAATGAACAATCCAAGGCAGGAGACAAAACCTAAGCACAAAAGCAGGAGGAACCAAAAATCCCGGCTGCCCGCCTGAGCTTGAATCTGACTCCTCTCCAGCAGCCTGACATTTCTTTCATTGGCCTTCCAAACTGCATCGAAGACATCGCCGAGCACAGGAATAAATCCCACCAGCATTTCGACCAAAACATTCAGACTCATGCGAAGGATCGTCCAACGCGAGGCACCGAATCGAGCGGCCAGAACTAACAGTCCGAAGGAAAGGATAGCGCCGACAATATCCCCAACCCAAGGTATGAGGCCGATCACAGCATCCACGCCGACGCGAAATTTGGTAAAAGGTATTGCGATGGAACTATCTAAAAGCCAGGCTATGCGCCTGATCAAGGCAAGTTTCTGGTCACGGGAGGGATCAGGACGACTCACGCGACTTATGGATGTTGGATGATTTGACAAGTCTGGCTCCTCCCGAGAGTAGGAAACTTCGCATTATTATCACGAAGGAAGCCAGACTTCTGCAAACTTTAGAAACCGAATCCGCTGGCCAGTTCCAAAGCCATCTCGCGCCACCATTGGCCGGCTCCTGGGCCACCATTGCAGCTGCCGTCGGATTCCCCAGGTCGCTTGATCCAGAGCAGGGCATCCACTCGAGGCCAGGGATTCAAGGTCGGAGCAGGCCCTAGACCGCGTGAGCGTGGGTTGCACCACTCGCCCTGGGGATCCGGGCCGAGACCATTGCGACTCGTATCAATCACAAAACTCTTGTTACCGAGTTTGGCGGAAAGCTTACTTCCATAATCACGATTGCTTTCCAGAGTTTGAAAATTGGAGACGTTCAGGGCAAATCCATCCGCTTTGTCCATGCCTGATCTAAGCAAAAGTTCGGCCATAGCATCGACTGATTTCCAAGCAGGATGGCCAGCATCCAGATAGACCCGAGTACCCGGCGCCTGTTTCAAAGTTTCGAGAGCATACTTCAAAAGGTCAAAGCGTTCTGTTTTCGCCATTTCATCCAAACAATCGGCTTGCGCCAGGGCATCTGGCTCCAAAATAATCCAAGCCCGACTGCTGCCCAGACCACGCTTTAAGGCGCTTATCCACTGCCGGTAAGCTGCCGGCTCAATACCACCTGATGAGTACGAGCCACAATCTCGAAAGGGTATATTATAAACGACCAGGCTCAGGATTTTGCTTTGGGCATTCGAGGCTTGAGCCAAAGCCCGCGTGCGACTTTCAATATCGCCACTCCATTCGCCTAACCAATGGGCCATCGGCTGATTTGCAATATATTGCAATCGCTTCGCTGCACTCGGATCGGTCTCTTGCAAAAGGCGGGCGTCAAGCGCTGCTTGTGATTGACCATCGACCCACAGATCAGTCGATGGCCCTAGTAAGGTCGATTGAGGATCAGCAGGATTCAAAGAAGGATTCTGGCCTATTTCGCTAGGCTTCGGCGCTTCTGGCTGAAGTGCCTTGCTAGCCGAGGCTTTGCCACAAGCAATCAACACCGTCAGGAGCAGAAGACTGTCTGCAAGTCGCCACAGTTTTGTCATAAATTCTTTCTCCAATAAAAAGCACTGCAAGGCTTTCAGGATTATGCTTGCTATAAAAAATCTCGGTTTCGGGGGGTCTTGTCAAGCCAAAGCTTATCACAAAGCGATGCGAACTTCTTTATGGGTTTGACTTACGAGAAGCGATCCGGTCGGAATGAGAACACTGACGTCAAATGGCAACAGCTGCGAATCCGGGCTCAGCTTAGCCAACTGATTCCAGCGAAGTTTAGCTCGCCAATTCTGCAATTCCTTTGCCACCACTTCCATTCCCACACCTCGTCCAGACACATGAGTGACCGTTTCGGTGGTACTGAAACCGTGAGCGAAAATGAATTGGACAATCTGCTCTGGATTATTCGTCTCTGCATCCTTCAAACCCAAATGAATAGCCCGGGCTTTAATTCTAGCCAGATCGAGGCCGCGTCCGTCATCGGCAAAATCGAGGATAAAACCTCGGGCTTGAGGCCGGAATTGAATAATGATCTGACCCTGCTCTGGCTTTTGCATGGCATGCCGCTCACCAGGAGATTCAATGCCGTGATCCAGACTATTGCGAATCATATGCATGAGGATGTCATTGATTGCTTTGGCTAACTCCGGATCCATGAAGAAGTCTTCAGGAATATCCAGATGGATCACTGGAGAGGGTTTACCAAGGCTTACGGCTACTTCATCAAAAGCATGAGCGAGTCCGGAGAAATAACTTAACGCCTGACGATAGTTCATCATCAAGATGTCCTGCTGCAGGCTGGGCAACTCCGTCGCGAGATGATCGTTCGTCAGATGCTGCCAACGCAATTTGAACATATTCCAAAGTTTGGGATTCACACCCTGTGAATCAATATTTTCCTGACGATTCAGTCGGACCATCACATCTTTTTTGATAGTCTCGACTTGCTGTAAACTTTGCATGAGTTCTTGAAGGATGAGCTGAACCTGCTCGCTTTCTATAATAGCCGAACGCCTCTTCAATTCAGCCAGATCCGATTCCACATGATGGGCATTTTCAGCCAATTCCAGCAGATCAAAGATACG
>JBGSRE010000640.1:0-4400 GCA_041737755.1 Oligoflexus sp. | reverse complement strand
GGTAAGCGATCCAAATAATTCCGACAATTACCGCCAGTCCAGCAGGCACTTTCCGTAGCACCCGAACACAAAGGCTTAGCTTTTGGCGTGCATCGGGCCATGGATAACGCCGGGGCGGTGATCGGCCCACTGCTTGCTGCCGTGCTCCTAGCCAATCATGTCCCGATTCGCCACATCCTTCTTGCTACCTTGATCCCTGGACTTCTCGTTGTGCTCTTGACTCTCTTTCTCAAAGAGCAAGTGCGTCCCGTGGCCACCGAGACTTTGAATTTTCGTGGCAGCTTGAAACAATTTCCTGCCTCCTACCGTCGCTATCTCGGCGTTCTTGCTCTCTTTACGATGGGTAATTCGTCCAAAATGTTTCTCCTGCTGAAAGCTCGGCAGTTGGGCATCGCCGACATGCAAATTCCTTTGCTCTGGGCCTTGACCTCAGCTTCGGCGATGATTTTTTCGGTACCCTTTTCGCAACTTTCCGATCGATGGGGGCGAGTGCATTTCATTACCAGTGGCTGGCTCGCCTTTGCGGCCTTTTACGGCTATCTCGCCTGGGGAAAGTTTCCACTCTGGATGATCTGGCCGCTGTTTGCGCTGTTCGGCATGTTCCTGGCCGCGACAGAGGGCGTAGAAAAAGCCTTAGTGGCCGACCTGTCCCCAACCACAGGGATGGGCACAGGCTTCGGCTGGTTTCATCTCGTGACTGGTCTGTTCTTGCTCCCCTCTTCGCTGCTTTTCGGCAAACTTTGGCAGCAATGGGGCGAAGATGTGGCCTTTAGCTTTGCTGCCCTCTGTGCCTTTGGCGCCGCATTGCTCCTGCAGTTCTGGGTCGGCGTTCCCCGGCATGCACGCCGCTAAAAAAATAAATGTGTTCGGCGAACTCCGATTCTTCGCAGATGGTCCACATCCTGCATTCTATTCCATAAGATCGTCAGCATCATCCGAGTGCCCATGCAAAGACACTCTTCAAAGGCCTGATTGACAAGGTTTTAAGACAGAAAAGCAGCTTCGCCGAGTAAAAAGATACGATGAGATTCACTAAGATTCGCTAAGATCTCCTCGTCGTCACTTACCGGCCTCGCCGCTTTTAGGTCTTAAACTTTTTGTTTAAGCCTTAGTCTTTTTCCGGCTTTTCAAGTGTTCCGTGAACCTCAAGCCCACAGAGCACTTCAGTTATTTTTCATAGACACTTTTTATGGCCGCGAGTTAGTCTTGGGAATAGGAAAGCTCCTCAACCAACAGTTTCATGAGAGGTATGTGTTATGAAAGTTTTTGCAAGCATCGTAAAATGTGTTGCCCCTATCTTGTTCGTCGGCGCCGCTGCGCAGGCTCAAGTTCGCCTCCCAGCTCCTGCTGAGCCGATCACGATCAAAAAGATCATGTACAATGGTTCGGGCTGTCCACTCGGAACAGTTGCCAAGAACGTCTCTGAAGACAAGCAGTCCTTCACTCTGACTTTCTCAGAGTTTGTTGCGGAAGCTGGCCCTGGCGTGTCACTTTCTGAAGGCCGTAAAAACTGTGTGGCTACTCTTACTCTCGACGTTCCTGGTGGCTGGCAGTACTCGATCGGCAGCTTCTTTTACCGTGGATTCATGCAACTCGATCGAGGCATCAAAGCCGAACATTCTGCCGATTACTTCTTCGAAGGTACTGGGTTCACTGGTCGCTTTAGTTCGACCAAAGTTGGTCCCTTTGAAAACGATTATGTTTACAACGACAATATCGGTCTTTCATCGGCTGTTTGGTCGGCATGCGGTGTTGAACGCGCTTTGAACATCAACACTAAAATCCGCGTTTCGAACAGCAACAGCTCGGCTTATCCAAACGCTCGCGGTTTGATCACCAACGATTCGATCGATGGACAAATCAAGCAAGTTTGGGGCATAACCTGGAGACGCTGCTAAAGTGAAGCCCGCTGAGCTTCATGCTCGGCGGATTTACTGAGCTGCATCAATCCCCTCGCCAGAGGGGATTTTTTATTGCCTAAAAAAGATCAGGCCACTTCAACTTTGGGTTTGACCTGGTTCTGACCCTGCCAATCAATCAGAATAAAGCTCACATCATCCTCGGCTGGCACCTCGGACCACACTCTCTCAGCAGCATGAAGAATGACTTCTTGCAGTTCCGCGAGGGTTGCTTCGCGACGAAGCAGCCGCTCCAATTGTCTGACTTTTAAAGTTTGCCCGGCTGGTCCCTGATTTTCTAAAAGTCCATCCGTATAGAGAAAGAGTCGGGCTCCGGCGTGAAGGGTTTGGGTGAGCATGGAAAACGTGGGTTTCGTGCTGTGGCCGAGTCGATTCCCCCGACTATTCAAGATTCGCAACTCGCCATTTTGATGAATATAGGGCGGATTGTGTCCGGCGTTCAGCACATGCAGTTGAGCTCGTTTCATATCAAGAGCCAGAAAGCACATGGTCATGAAACATCCCGATCGGGTCCCGGTGCGACACACCGTTTCATTCACAGCAAGGGCCAGGAGTTCCAATCGAGCCTTCACCGGTGTTCCTGCCGATTGATCCAGCCAAAACTCACTGGCATACACAGCTCCGCACACGACCCCGGTGATAAGTGCAGCGGGAATGCCATGCCCTGTGACATCCCCAATACAAATAAAGGCCGTGTCCTCTTGCTCCAAGTAAAAGTAGCCGAACCAGTCGCCTCCTGTTTGGGAGGCGGAACGGTAATGGCTGGACATGAGGAGTCCAGGCAGAACTTCTTGGTAGGGTAAAAGAGATTCCTGCATAGCCCGCGCGGCCATCAATTCAGCATCGAGTTTAACTTTAGCTTCAGTTTCCGTCAGTAGCTGTAAATTTTGCAAAGAAATAGCGGCCTGGGCGCAGAGCGGGGAAACCGTATCGATACTGCGGCTATCAAAAAGATCATAGATCTGCGAATTGGCCAGATAGCAGTAGCCATAGACAACTTTTCGATACACCAAGGGCAGAACCAAAACCGAACCCCGGCTCAACTGCTCGTTCTTGTGCCATTGCGGTGGCCGGATCCGGGCTGAATCCAATTGCTGTTCCCAGCAATAATCGAGAAAGGTTTTGTCGATGCCCATTTTAAAATAGCCTTGATCGGTCAAACTTTGGATTTTGATGTTTTTCGCAAAGGCTGGCTGGCAGCTGTTTTTTTCAGCCAAAAACACGATACCCAATTCCGCACCGGTACAGACGCAAAGTGCGTCCAATAGAGCATCCATAAGGTCCTCGCGGCCGGTCAAGGCACTGAGCTTTAAAAACACTTCTAGCAAGGCATGATTTTCCAATCTCTGGCGAAGCATAGGTGCTTTTTGCCATTGCCCGGTCCGTGATTGGGCACTTAAACTCTGTGACTTGTGCGAGTCATTCATTTTAAATCGGCAAGCTGCCAGCAAGGAATCGCATTGCTCCACGAAGTAGGGTTGATCACGCCCCGCATAGTAATCCCGCGCCAGCTGAAGGTTAACCTCGGCTAGGTCGGGGGCATTATCCATCAGCAAACGACCCAGTAGAAACCGGCCTTCCGCTACAACCACTAACCACTTCCTTCGATAGGCCCAGCGCACGCCGTATTGTATGAAAGACCGACCCACCAGCCGCAGACCCAGGAGATGATACCATTCGCCAGTGGCATAAAGAGTCTGGGGAAAGAAAACACGAGCCCGAAGAACTTGATTGAACCAGCAATAACAAAGAACGAGAAAAGCCTTGAATGTGTGTTCCAAACGGATCAGGTTCCAGGCGTAAAGCACCGGCGTAAGCAAAGCATACGAGACCCGGTGCCAACGCTGGATGGCGCTGAGAATCGCCTCGCGGAATAAGGGATCGGCTTTTTCATACTGACCGCGATGGAAATAAATCTCTCCTGGAGCCAAACATGCAAAGATGGTGTCGATGGAATCGAAACCCTCTCGCCGAACCTCTGCTTTGGCAGCTGAGATCAGCTGGCTAAAGCTGTCCACTTCATCATCACGCTTGTCCTGGAGATAGACATGCAAAGCGCAGCCCAGGGGAGTCGGGGCATAGCGAATGCGTTTCCAGAGTTCCATCAATTCTGCCGTCAGTTCTTTCCCCTCGCGAGTTTCCCCACCAAATTGATCGAGCTGAATCAAGCCCATTAAACTCAGCGATCGCCAGAAGGATTCCCCGACTGGTTTGAGATCCTTGACCGCTTCGGTAAGATGATTATGTGCGCTTTTCAGATTGCCTAACATGAAATCATGCACATATCCCCAGCAAAAGAGCACAAAGCCTTTTTCTACAGGATTTGCTGTGCGATCGAAGTAATCATAAGCTTGCGAGAAAAATTTTGCAGAAATTTTTTCGAAGCCGAAAGATGAGAGGCATATCCCCCAATAGGTGAAAACTGTGGCGCGATAGTCGTTGTCCTTATAGCGTAAAAGCTCTTTGGTTACTGGGATAACA
>JBGSRE010000619.1:0-2233 GCA_041737755.1 Oligoflexus sp. | reverse complement strand
GCACGCTGTTTGATGAAGCGTGGTGAATTTGCCAAAGCACAAAAGATTCTGGAACAGGCCTGGCTGATCAGTCCACACAATGTCGATCGGCTGGTAGACATGGGCAACATCCTCCTCAATTTAAACAAAACAGAAGCAGCGCTCGGGAAATTTAATGAAGCCTTGAAGCTGGATAAGGACCTCCTTTCTGCCAAAGTTGGCAAGGCTCAATGCAATCTTCTGCAAAACAATGTGAATGAAGCTATGAAGTTTCTGGGACAGATTGATAATCCCCAGGAATTGGCCTCGATCTTCAACGGTGCCGCAATCATGGCTATTCGTCATGAGCAGCATACACAGGGACTCAGCCTCTATAAGTCGGCAATCAGCTTTGTTTCGAGTGATAGTCGCGTATTGGCTCGAGTCTTCTTTAATATGGGTTTGGGATTCATCAAATGGGGCAAGTTCGAACCAGCCCTCATGGCTTTCGAGCAAGCTGCCCGTTTAGATAAGGCATTTGCCAAAGCTTCCCACAATGTCGAGGTCTTGAAAGGCCTTAAAGCTAAAGGTGTCCAGGCTTCTATGCCAAGACGCTTGCAGGAAATGGAAGAGCTATCTCAGGAGGATGAAGAATTTGGGAGCATCGATTTTGGAGTCCAGCGGACTTCGAATAAATTAGCGTCTGGCGCTGATGATGATGAAGAAAATGAAGTGGATGATAGTTTCTTTCAAAGTCTGGTCTCGGACTCCTAACCCGGATGCTTGGCTTGATCTCTCGCGTGAAATCCGCTAAATCTGGAGCAGGGGGATTATTATGAATCACAAAGGCCTGCACCGTGTTCTGAGAATGGCCATGTTTGCTTGCATTGGGCTGGCTTTTGCTGCCTGTGGAGCGGAAGATAGCAGCACCTATACTCCTACCGTTGATGTGGTTGAAACCAGGGGCGAAATTGTCTTTGATACCCAAATCAAGGTGATCAAGGTCACCAAAGCTGGTAAGCCAAGCCAAAGCCAAATTATCGAATCCTGCTCCATCAGTTTTGAGGAGACAGAGCTAGCCTATGGCCTGCCAAATAATAAGCAGTTGCAGCTGGGAGGAGATACCTTCCAATTTGTTCGAACGCTTAGCAAAGTTGCCCAAGTCGATGGCGTGCCAGACGAGATTTTTGCGGTGTGGTCTGTTCCGAGTGAAACTGTGGGCGGGATTACTTATCAGATTGAGGTTGAAATCCAGGCCGATACCATCATCTATCGCAATACCTGCAGTCGGTGAATTCATGCCTGTCAAGGGGAATCAATTGTAGTATCCTCTAGAAAGGATCCGCAAGCAATTGCAACAAAGGGCATGTCCATAAAATGAAACCTCGCCGTAGTTTTCTGCCTTTGCCAATGACTCTTCAGGCTCGACGTTTTATTCGCTCCTTTCGGGAAAATCTACAGCTTGGGACCCTCTTGGCCTTTATTGCCGGTATGGTCAATACCGTGGGTTTTTTGCAATTTGATACTTATGTTTCGCATATTTCAGGGCATGCGACCCGCACGGCTGTCGAATATACCGAAGGCAATATGCCCGCGGCTGGGGTTTTTTTCATGGAGACTCTGGCCTTCATTGCCGGTGCCTTCGTCAGTTCTTTTCTCATGCAGGGACATCGGGCGACCGATGCTCGCATTAAGTTTACTTTGCCTATGGGTTTGGAAGCTTTTTGGCTGCTTATTTATCTTTTGATCAATCGCTTTCATGTCTGGTCTTGGTTGCAGATTGATCATATCAACCTGATTACTTTAATTCTAGCTCATGCCATGGGCATTCAGAATGCTTTGCTGAGGCACGCCGGGGGAGCGATTGTTCGGACCACTCACATGACTGGTGTGGCCACCGATATCGGCATAGAAATGGGCTCGGCTTTCTATGCAGCTCGAAGCTGCTGGAAAAAGGCCAGGGCCGTCAGCGCCTTTCCTCTCAGGGCAGCCCTGCATGCTTTTTTTAGAACATTAGGCATAAGTCGCTTTAGCTTTCACTGCCTGCTGCTGTTTTTCTTTTTCTTTGGCGCCGGCATTGGCGCCATAGGTTATCGTTATGTGATGGGCGCGATCATCTATATCCCATTTGTTTTGCTATGCCTGCTGGCCTATAGGGAGTATCGGCGGCAGCTGCCTATCGCAGCAGTTGATGCCGGTGACCAAGGGATCGCGTGAAAAGACTTAGCGATTCAGGATTGCTCCAACAGAGTCCAGCCCGTGCCAATGCCGCTTC
>JBGSRE010000555.1:0-1988 GCA_041737755.1 Oligoflexus sp. | reverse complement strand
AGCACTGGTCAAAGTCGAAGTAGCCAACACTTGAGCGGCTTTGTTGGTGCCAGCAACGACGTGATAGAGAAGCACTTGCTGCAGAGCCTCTTGGTTGGTCAGGAGATAGTTGACGACTTCGCTGGGAAGCTTAGCAAAGGCCGCGTCGGTTGGAGCGAACACGGTGAATTCGCCGTTTTTGACTGCATCGACCAGTTCAGCCTTGATCAAGAGAGCTTCCAGTGTAGAAAACTGCTCGCCATTGACCACCAAATCCACAAGGTTTGGCAAGGCAGGGGCTTCTGGAATGGAGAATCCGGGTGGCACCAAAACTGTGTCAATCACATGGACAACACCGTTGCTGGCCAGAATATCAGTCGCGATAATTTGTGAGTCGTTGATATAGGGCTTGCCTTCGCGCAGATTCACGTCGAGTGCATCACCATTGGCGGCTGTGAGGCTATCACTGGCCAGCACGGCTGCAGCCTTAGCCGATCCTGCGACCACATGGTAGAGCAAGACATTGCGGAGAGCTTCTGGATTGGCCAAAAGATAGTCGACGATCTCAGCAGGCAGTTTGGCAAAGGCTGCATCCGTTGGGGCCAGGACCGTAAATTCGCCATTCTGCAAGACTTCCACCAGCCCCGCAGTTTTTACCAGAGTTTCCAGGGTCGAGAACTGCTCGCCTTCGACCACGAGATCCACCAAATTTTTCAGCTCTTTGCTTGGGTTCCCCTGGAGCTGAACATCGGCGCTGCGGTTGCTCAGCGACGGGTCGTTACGATCCGAGCTGTTGTCGGAACAGGCGTTAAGACTCATAGCACCAGCAAGGAAGATCGCAAGCATCTGCGGGCGTTTCAAGATTGGATTCATAGGAAATCTCCTGTCTACAAATAAATAGGTATAACCATTTGAATGCATTGAAATACTAAGTAATGGTAACGTAGAATCAATGCAAAACCTGTACACTGAAACTGTTTTACATTGTATACGTTCAGAGGTCAAATAAAATTTTTAAGTATTTATTATAAAAGAGTAATTAGTAAATACGGGTCGAGTCTTTATAAAATATCAGACAAATCCTGTATACAAAAGGCGACGGCCGCCATGGACACTGCGGTTCTTGCTGACGAGCGTAAAAATGTGCCACTATCATTGGGATATCCCTAGACCCGAGTGAAAGCCTGCCAATGAGGAGCGAGCTATATGAGTATCTACGAGTTCAAAGCGAGAACAATTGATGGACGGGAAAAATCATTGGCTGATTTCCGTGGTCAGGCCCTGCTCATCGTTAATACGGCCAGTGGCTGCCGGTTCACGCCGCAGTATAAGGGCTTGGAACAACTCTTTGAAAACTTCAAAGATAAAAAATTCACGGTCCTTGGCTTTCCCTGCAATCAGTTTGGTGGCCAGGAAAAAGGCAATGAAGACGAAATTAAATCTTTTTGCCAAATGAGTTTTGGGGTGAAATTTCCTCTGTTCGCGAAAGTCGACGTCAAAGGTCCGAAAGCCCACCCACTGTTTCAGCATCTGGTCAAAGAAAAGCCCGGCATTTTTGGTTTGAAAGATATCAAATGGAATTTCACGAAGTTTTTGGTGGATCGAGAAGGCCAAGTCATCAAGCGCTACGCACCCAATGTGAAGCCGGAAGCTATGGTGGCTGATATTGAGAAATTGCTCACTGTTTGATAGGTCTCGAATAGAGGGCTTGGGGAGCAAGAGGACCCTGGCACAGAAGGCTAAACAGGTGGCTGAAGGTGATCCGCTTTGCGGAGAGCAGGGAAAAGCCAAGCCCATGCAGCGACGATAAGGCAGGTACCCAGGCCGCCTAGGACCACCGCAGGCACGGTGCCCAGCCAGTTGGCAGTTATTCCGGATTCAAATTCGCCCAGTTCGTTGGACGCGCCTATGAAAACCATGTTCACGGCGCTGACGCGGCCCCGCATTGATTCCGGCGTGTGCGTTTGAATCAAAGTTTGCCGGACCACCACACTGATCATATCGGTGGC
>JBGSRE010000550.1:0-8581 GCA_041737755.1 Oligoflexus sp. | reverse complement strand
CGTGGCATCGGCAATCACCGACAGTCGAACATCGATTCGGTCGCCTATGTTGGCGAAAGCTGGTAACTCTGCAGTAACGATGACCGCAGCTGCAGCCTGAGTAGCTACCTGTGGATTGTCGGGCGTCATTCCCAAACGACTTAGTAAAGTGCTGACCGCACGATTGGTCGTCAAGGATGTTGGAGAATCGCCCGTTTTGTTTAAACCAATGACCAGTCCGAATCCAATCAAACTGTTCGTGCGATCACCACGAAGATTGGCTATATCCTTAATACGAACTTCCTGGCCCATGGCAACTGGCTGCATAAAAACCGCCAAGAGGAAACGAATAAGCCAGAATCCCCGAGGTCTTCGCCAGACTTTTTGGGTAAATCGATTCATTTGGCTTCCTCGGCAGGTGGAGTGGTCTTGGGAACTTCTTTTTTGGGATTTGCAGCGACGTTTCCTGCCGCAGTTCCTGGACTTGATGTTGACTGATCCAGCAGGGAGGCCTGCTTTTGTATTGTTTCTTTCTGTTGTTCAATGACATTGACCTGCTCTTCGACTTTCTTGTTCATCATATTCAACTTCTGCTCTGCTTCTTCCCGAAGCTTACGGACACGCTCGCGCTCCTGGGTAATCTGACCGCGCTCTTTGCTCAGATTAACGATGCGATCCTGCAAACGGTCTTTGACTTTCATCAGATCCTGACGCTTGCTTTCCAGTTCGAGAGCCGTTTTAGAACGCGCCTCCTCAAAGCCAGCCCAACGCAGGGTATATTCATCCTCCCAGGCAGTGGATTCACGATCGATGGTATTGGGACCCTGTTGCTCGCTCCATTCCACATCAGCCAAATCTAGGGTGGTCAAGGGCTGATTACCTACTAATTTGGTTCTTGGAATACGTGAAACCGCGCGAATGGAATTTGCATCCCATTCGTTTTTGCTTGCGCGAGTCGCTTCGACGATCACGTCGCCGTTTTCCAGCTTGCGTAGAACACGCATTTTTATGGAACTAGGGACTTTGGGAGTCGCGTCGCTCGGCTCCAGTTTAGGCAAAGCAGCGATCAATTCGTCTTGAAGTTCTTTAGCTGTCTTAGCTGCAGGCGGAGTGGCAGCGGGGGCAACGGGAGCATTAGCGGCCGGAGCCACGCTTTCACTTCGATTGACTTTAACCATAATGTCTAAAGCTTCGCCAACCACGCCACGCGGAGGTTCCATAAAGAGCGAATTTTCCGGGCGACTTAGTGAAAGGAGAGAGCCTGAAAAGTTTTGGGTTTCTTTAGGAACAATTGCAAGGCTTTCTCTTTTGATGAAGATTTCTGGTGCTGATTCTGATTTCTCTTCAACAGGTCGTCGATGACCCATATGAGGAGATTTTCCTTCCTTCTCATAGAGATACTCCCTTTGTGAGATGGGAAACACACCTGTTTGACAGGCAGAAAGTAAGATTGTAGAGACTATCATACACAAACTTTTCATGGCATGTGTACCTCGACCTTTGAACGCCCTGTCACGGTAGCCATCACCTGACGTTTGGTGGTATCCAATTGAACTCGAATTCTTTGTCCCATGGCGGCTGACTCCATAGCCTGGGCCGAACTATTCATTTTGACGCCGTTCGATACGACAGAGGCCTCCACCTTTTCCCCGCGCCTCACATCAGGATCACGACTGATGTCGAAATTGCGAAGCACCTGGCCTGGTCTGGCCGTAGATCGAAGAAGCTGCCGATCCAGATCTTCAGGCGAGCGAACCACATTCTCTTGATAGGGCACCCATTGAAAGGCAACCGATTCTTTATCCAATAATTGCCCTCTCTCCATAGCTTTCGTAACCACTGCTGCCTGGACTTCAGCACGAAGCACCACCTGAACCGTCAGGTCATACTGCTCCGTGCTACCCGACTCTTGATCAATCAAGCGCACCATGAGATTGACCAGAGATCGCCTTGGATTCTGCCTGATAAAACTAAAATCTTGAGTCCAGCTAGGAAATTCCACCCGATAATTGTCGTGACGAAGCCGAAGACCAACAGGCACTCGAATATTCGTTAAAGAGAATTTGTAAGGCCCCTCAATGTTCGGCAGGATTTGTTCCACCTGCTCTTTAATGCGACGGCCCTCCACCGGCTGAGCGACGGCGATGATCCGCACCCGATTGGGAAGTTGCAGGTCGATTTGCTGCTCCGGCAATTCCAAATCGAGAGCTTTCCTCAGCTCTGCTTGCATAAACGATTTTTCCTGCCCCGGCCTGGGGCTAGGCCCGAGGTCCATTGCCAGGATCTCCTGGCAAAGCGTTATGGAACCGCTACACTTGGCAATATCCTGCAAATAGATGCGGGCATGCCTCGTCTCGTTTTGCTCTTGAACAATAAGGGTGCTCTTCAAACTTAAGGGCAGTGCTTGGCTCTTCAAGCGACTCGCCTCCAGATCCTGACCATAAAGTGCAGAAATAGGCACGGGCTCCGCAGCATGGAGCTGTGAGCCTGCGATGAACAAGATGAAGATACCTAGCCAGAAGATCATTAAACGTCCACCACTAGTCATTAGCGAATGTTATTGGTCTGCTGCAACATTTGATCACCTGTTTGGATCACTTTGGAATTGATTTCATAAGCTCTCTGTCCTGAAATCATGTTGACCATTTCTTCGACAATGTTGACGTTCGAGGCTTCCAATTCACCCTGCCCAATACGACCAAAACCCTGAGAGTTTGGCTGCCCCTGCAATGCTTCACCGCTCGCTGGGGTATTGGCATAAAGGTTTCGACCTAAGGATTCCAAACCAGTGGGATTGACGAAGTTAGCGAGCACAATCTGACCAATGTCCTGCGCTTCGTTGGCGATACGCGCCGTGACAGTTCCATCCAGGCCCACATGAATCTTGTCGGCCGTGACATTCTCAGGCACAACGATTTCCGGAACCAAAGGAAACCCTTCCGACGTTACGATACGGCCCGTGTTATCTACCTTAAAACTGCCGTCCCGAGTAAAGGCGATAGAACCATCGTCTTTTTGAACACGAAAGAAACCCTGACCCTCAATCATCAAGTCAGTGGTTTTATTTGTGACTCGAATAGCCCCTTCATTGAAGAGCTTTTCCACAGAAGATACGCGAGAACCAGCACCAATTTGAACACCGGTTGGAACAACTGTCCCGGCTGTCGAATTTTGTCCTGGTGCTTTCAATGTTTGGTAAAGGAGGTCATGAAAATTCGCTCGCGATCTTTTAAAGGCTGTGGTGTTAACGTTGGCCAAGTTGTTGGAAATCGTATCGATCGTAACCTGTTGTGATTCCATCCCTGTGGCGGCAGTAAAAAGAGAACGCATCATAAATTACACTCCTGCTAAATCAAGGGATTTCAAGCTCGAACGTCACCAATTGAATTGGACGATTTTTCCATAATATGATCGTAGTTCGACACCGCCTTCTGATAGGCTTCATAAGAACGGTGTGCGATAATCATGCCAGTCAGGCTTTTCATGGCGTTCACATTAGAACCCTCCAGAAATCCCTGACGAATCGAAGCATCTTTAGCCGGATAAATATCTTCGTTACGACCCGCGTACTGGTAGTAATTCATCCCCACTCGTTCCAGGTCCTTGGCATTGCTGAAGTTGACAATTTTCAATCGATCCAAAAGCTGACCATCTTGGAAAATTTCGCCAGCATTATTCACTTCAAACTGAGTTCCCCGAACATAGACTAAACCTTTTTCGCCTAGGACCGGATCACCTTGCTTGGTGACGAGAACTCCATCCTGGGAGACAGTCAGATCACCTGCCCGGGTATAACGCAGGCCTTCCGATGTTTGAGCCGACAGGAAGCCTTTGCCTTCAATCATAAAGTCATAGGGGTTATGAGTGGTGATGGCGGGCCCTTGAGAAAAATCTTTCTCCATCGCAGCGATACCGACATAAGACATATCATTGCCACGCAAGGGAAAAATATCGCCAAGATCCTGTTTGAAATTCGCCGGAGGCAAAGGATCTTGATAATTTTTATAAGGCTCAGGTTCCTGTAAAGTGAAAGTGACATTATCACCCTTAAAGCCCACTGTATTGACGTTCGCCAGATTGTTGGCAATCACCTCGAGCGCTCTTTCCTGAGAGATCGCACCAGCTAAAGGGGTATAGATATTGTTCAACATGACAAGCCACCTTCTTCTTGAGACCTACAGAGTCAAAAAGCAATAAGTGGACCAGAAGTTCAGTTGTCGGAAAGTGTTTCGCTCAAGAGGAAAAGAACAATCTTAAATTCGGACTTTTATGGCGATCCTTAAAACTTTGTGTCAATGCTTTGGTGATGCGAGAATTGCCGGCTGTCAAGGCACTGACTCGAAAGCGTCAGATCATTGCCGATCAAAACCTAATTAAATGCTGGGTTTTTGACGATCACAGCAGCAGCGTTGCCACCAAAACCAAGAGCTGTCACCAATAAATGACGCTGGCGTTGCAAACGCCGTGCTGAACGTTGGGCGTGACCGATCGAAAAGTAAGGATGAGGCGGCAGCCACCCCTCTCGCAGATGATGCAATCCTAAAATCAAACTAGCGCAAGCTGAGGCGCCCAGCATATGACCAAAGATCCACTTGTGCCAGACAAGAGGAATTGGCTTGGCAAATATTTGCCGATAGGCTTGCATTTCTGCAGCATCGCCCTTGCCAGTACCAGCTCCATGACCAACAATAAGATCGATATCATCCGCTGTTAAACCTGCTGTATTCAATGCACTTTGAATGGCTTTGACAAGAACAGTTCCATCGGAAGAAATGCCGGTAAGTGTGGCTTTTTCTGTAGCAGCACCCCAACCGATCAGTTCCCCAATGGGCTGGGATGCCGGATAAGATTCTAAGAAGACGGCGGCAGCACCTTCACTGAGAACCATTCCTGAGCGTTCAGCCGCTCCTGGACGGCAGGGATACTCATCCGCTCCCCCCTGCGCATATACCTTGGCCGCCATAAGCATATTCAAGGTAAAAAGAGTATTCGCAAATTCCGCACCACCAGCAATCATGGATGGAGCCAAACCCATCCGAATGGTAGCGGCGGCTTGAATGAGAGCATGGATGCCCGTTGAGCATGCTGCAGAGACGAAGAGTGAGGGACCCGAAAGGTCGAGTTCCCGCGCAATAGCGGCAGGGAGTGAACTGGCGGTCGTCGTCGGGCTGGTAAGAGGAGGCAAGCGCTGACCTGCTTGGTAAGAACGGAAGGATGCTTCGAGAAGCTCCGTAGGACCTCGGGATGATCCAAAAATTACTCCGGACTCCAATGAAATTGTCGTTTTTCCTGAAAGTGAACGCGCTAAAAGGACCGATAATTGTGTCAGATTATCCTGATGGCGATGCTGCTTCTCATCGGCCACTTCAAGCAGAGCCTTGCGCACTTCTTTTGGCAACTTTCCTTGAACAAAGCCATTTTCCCATTTTAGAAAACTTCGTTCAGTCTGGAGCGCATCCAAATGGGCGAGCACCCCCCAACCCACAGGGCTGACGAGCTCGGCAGCTGTTATGAAAAGTCGAGCTGAAGACATCAAAGGACCCTCCCCTGGAGGGCCTATACACCAGAGAAGGAGGCTGAGGCAAGAAGGAGCCGCGAAGCACCTTCCTATAAGTTTTGTAGAAGATTGAGCGCGACCTGAGGCAGTTTGTTGGCCTGGGTCAGGACGGATGCTCCAGCCTGCAAGAGAATGTTACCCTGAGTGAATTCGGCTGTTTCAAAGGCAAAGTCAGCATCACGAATACGAGATCGAGCAGCGGAAAGGTTTTCAATCTGTACGCCGAGATTTCGATCGGTTGACATCAATCGATTTTGTGCGGCACCAATGGTTGCACGATAGGACGAAAGTTTGCCTAACGCAGAATCGATCTTGGTCATGGATTGCTGGGCATCTATCTTATTATCGATTCGAGTACCGCCTTCATTGCCTGCACCGCCGAGTTCCAGCGAGTTTTCACCTTCGGTTGCGGCATTCATTTGACTAAAGTCCACACGAATAATATCGACTGGGTTGCGGGACTCCAAGGAGTCTGGCGGTGTGATGTAATCTTTGCCGATTTGCATTTCGAGTGGAAATTGATTTTGCTGGGTAAGCAAGGCCGGATCCACATCCCCGTTTCCGATCAAAAGCCTAGTCCCATTGTATTCTGTGGACAAAACGATACGATCGACTTCGTCCTTGAGTGCCATGAATTCCCGGTTGAGGAAATCCCTTTCTTGCTGGCCGACTGTATCGGAAGCAGCCTGCACCGAAAGTTCTTTCAAGCGAACGACGATGTTACCAACTTCTTCCAAACTGCCTTCTGCCACTTGCAGCATGGAAACGGCATCATTGGCATTCCTCTTCGCTTGTCCAAGTGATCGAATATCGGCATTCAATCCCTCTGAAATAGCCAAACCAGCCGCATCGTCGGCTGCTTTGTTAATACGGTAACCTGAAGATAATTTTTCCATGTGACTGCTAACCTTTTGGTTCGACAGTCCCATGTGTCTTTGAGCGTTGAGCGACTGGACGTTGGTGCGAATCCTGAGGCCCATAAGACTCCTTCATCACGCAATAAAACGGCAGCTAAGTAATGCCCCGTTTGGAGAACTCAGCACATCCTGAACAGAAGAGAGATGGATCTTGGTCAGGACTTGAGGACCTTGTACCTCAAGAATACAAAACTTTCCTCGCTGTGGGAAGCGAGCAGAGAAAATTTGATTTTACTGGGAAGTTCTGGTGCTACTAGAAAAGGAGCCTTGGATTCACCGATTAAAAGTGGGGCCAAAGTCAGTCGCAGTTCATCAACAAGGTTTTGGCGATAAAACCAATTATTGATAATTCCACCACCAAATAGCAGGGCCTGCTGGCAATTTTGCTGTTGGAGATACTGGTGCAGAAAGTTCGCCGGATCCTGATTGCCGACCACTATATTTTGCACAGCAGTCAAGGATGGCATTCGTAAAGGATGCGGTGACAGGAGGACTCTGGGAATGTGCTCCTGCTTCCAGAAGGGCAGATCCAAGGGCAAGTCATTCTGGGCAAAAATATACCAGGTAGGATACTCAGACTTACAGCCGTGGTGATCCAAACATTCCCCATTCGCCCTGATACTAGTGGCGCCAACGATGATCGCATCAGATGACTCTATCTGCGTTCGAAGGTACCTTTGATCGGAACTTCCGGAGAGGCCAAGGGATTGACGTTCGGCATCGCCTTCACGATCGTGAAGTCCGATGCGGCCGTCAAGACTAGCGGCCATCACATTGATGATTTGCATAGATTTGATTCCAACTCAGAGTCCGCCACATTTCTTTCAATATGCTGGAATACTACGGTTGGTGTCTAGCTATCAAGAGCTTGCTCGAGATTTCGATTCCAAAGCTTCTTCTATCTGGTGTTCAACCTCGCCAGGAATGCGATTTTTGGCTGCAGAAATTTCGCTCACAAGGCGCGCCTTGGCGCGATCAATCATTTCTTTTTCGCCATATGAGGGCTGGCGCAAACGATCCTTGCTGGATAGATCGCGAAGCACTTCCGCTATTTCAAACAAAGAGCCCGACCGAATTTTGTCAGTAAACTCTTTTTTCCGACGGTTCCAGATAGCGGAATAGGTTTTGGGAGGTTCCTGAAGTATCGCAAATATGCGCACGATATCATCGTCGCTCACTAGTTCGCGGATGACATGTGGCGAGTTGATTTTAGGAAATCTTACCATCAGACCGGTCGCCAATATCTTCAGAATGTAATAATCCTGGGCTTGGCCACCCAAAGCAAGGCTTTCAACGCCTTGAATTTCGCCTACACCGTGAGTCTTGTGAACCACTTTATAGCCGGCTGGAAAGGTCATCACCGTCTCCTTCTCGAAACCAAGATCAACGTCCTGGCGAGTTTTGTCAGGTTACCGGCACAGCTAGAGCAACAGGCATCAGAAGGAAGTCATCATTACCGTGTAGCAGTGGCGTTTTATGACAAAACAACGGAGTTTTGTCAATTCCTAAAATAGTATCGGAATTCTGCGAAAAATCATTAAAAATGGATGACGATCCATCGGAAAAGCAGAAAAATCAGAATTGACCCAGAAGTCGAAGCTTGCAATGTGCGCTATTAATGGGTAGTTTGCCTGCTTACATCGCCCGAAAACCGGGGCCATGCTGAATAAACGCGTAAGAACACTGTTCAAGCACTTAGTTAGGAAGGATATGACATGGCTTTGAGTAAAGCTGAAACCTCCGAAATCGTTGAGAAATTCGCCAAGAAACCAGGTGACACCGCGTCCCCCGAAGTGCAAATTGCTCTGTTGACTCGTCGTCTGCAGGTCTTGAATACCCACTTTCGTACGCATGAGAAAGATCATCATTCACGCCTAGGCTTGATGAAACTAGTCGGACAGCGCAAGCGATTGCTGACTTATCTGAAAAGCAGAGACACCAGCGGCTACAAGACTCTTATCGCCGAACTTGGCCTGCGCAAATAATACGCATTAAATCACAAAGCGTCTTTATCTCTCGCCAGTAACTTGATACTGTTGGCAAGTGTAAGGGCGTTTTTAATTTTTGGCGGGATGCCAAACTATTTCGGAGTTAGCTTAAGATGTCCATTATTAAGGAAGCCAAAGTC
>JBGSRE010000546.1:0-2650 GCA_041737755.1 Oligoflexus sp. | reverse complement strand
GCGTGAGTGGCTTCTGCAAAGGCTTCCGTGCTGGTGAGGAGTTGTGCCTGACCGGCCTCGGTTTCAGCAGCGGATTCCCGGCTGCGTATGGCTTTTAAACTGCTGTTCTGGGTCGACACTTTTTGCAGATACTGGTCCAGGCTTAAAAAGCTGTTCGAGACTGCAATGGAAGATTGCACGGCCAGGACTAAAATAGAATATCGCAGCATGGTCTGGTCCTTTTTCTTCCCTGGATCCGATCACTGGAATTATTCTACAAAAACGACCAGTTGCCTTGGTATCGGTGGGCTGCAATGGGACTTGACATCAGAATGGCTATCCTATTGATATATCTCCCTTTTGAAGATAAAATCGCCACCCGAAGTGCGGTGGCCGCGGCGTGATGAGAATGCTGTGCAAGCATAGTAAGAAAATGAATTTACAGGGTTTGGAGCAAGGATTTGTATGCTTTTTCAATTTCAGCCGATCGGCATTCTCTCGACGCCGTTCAAGGAAAAATTCGGTGTTCCGCGCCAATCTTTGATGATGAGCGAAGCCAAAGGTTTGTTGAAACTCAACAATGAGCCTGCCTATCTCGCGGCTCTTCGTCATCTCGATCAATTCAGTCATGTCTGGATTGTCTTCGTCTTTCATAAGAGTATGAATAAACCCTGGCATCCTCTCATCGAGACGCCGCGAGTCGATGCAGGGGCTCGCATGGGGGTGTTCGCCACCCGCTCACCGCATCGACCTAATCCCATTGGAATGTCGGCGGTCAAACTCGAAAGCATCGATTTCGAAGCGAAATCGGGCATTGAAATTCACCTCTCCGGACTTGATCTTTTGGATGGAACACCGGTCTTGGATATTAAACCCTATTTGCCTTACGCCGACCGCATAGATGACGCCAACTCAGGCTGGATCAAAACGGCAATTGAGCGATTCCCGGTGCGCTTCTCGCCGCGAAGTCTGGCCGTCATCGCCGCAGCCAGCCAACATCCAGGGCTCAGACTTTTGATCGAGCAAATGCTGGAGTTGGACCCTCGTCCCACTTCACAAAGAAAGGCAGCGCCCATTGCTGATCCATCTACTGATGGCATGAAATTCGCCTTCCGTTTGTTGGATTTTGATGTGCAGTGGGTGGTGGCCAATGCTGGGATTTTGGTGGAAGACCTTGTACCACTGAGTCGTTGAGGGCTTGCGCCCTGTGGATCAATCAATGAGTGAGTTGCTCTATTCATTGACTCGCAGGCGGAGGATGCGTCCACCCGAATCCGCATCGATTGCCACATAGAGGTTGTCATCAGGTCCCATGGTCAAAGATCGCACCCGACCGTTATCACTCAGGGTCGATGCAGCAGCTCGCACGAGTCCATCGCCTGCGGCGTTCAAATTTGCTCGGCATCTAAGGTCCTGCCAGCGCCTTTGGTCACGGTAAAAACCACCCGTACCCCTGGGGTCGGCGTTCCTTCCGCATCCGTCACGCGCAAGGCCGGGCTTACCGGCAGTTTCTGATCAACTTCGGCGCTCTGTTCGCTCCCTTCCGCCAGCTCGGTAATGGTCGGGGAGCCGGCCGTGCGATCGCTATTCGAACTGTCATCGCGCTTTAAGATCGTGCCGCAAGACACGAGAAACATGAGACTGAGTCCAAACTTACTGAGAGAAAGAACAGCCTTTCGGGTGGTGCGTGTCGTGTTCATAGTTTCGATTCTCCAGAGAGGGACTGTCCCGCCCTCTTTTTATGAGCTGTTTATTCGGCCAATAATGGATCGATACTTTAATAAAATTTTGTCCAGTAGCTCGAAACATAAGGCAGGTTTGGCCATAATTGAAGCAATGCAATAAGGTCCATGCTAAGGCTTCTATGAGCTACGAAATGAATCCTGAAAAGCTCTGTATTTCCGTGAAGTAAGAGTGGCTTTCTATAGCCCATCCAGGCCTTGGCCGATAGTATATCAACCACTTTTGCGCTAGGGAGGGGAACCCATGCTGAGATTTAACACATTCGGAACTACTCTGGTCATTCTGATGACTCTGAGCTGTTCGGAAGGCAAATTTGAAGAAGGCTCGACAACATCGATGCTGTTGCCGCCTGAAAGTGCCGACCTAAGCGTGGAAGAGCTTCCTACTCAAGCCAATGAGGTCGCTGTAACGATTCCGGTCGACGCCCAAATCCAGGAAGTGCCTACCACCAAAAGCGAGCTAGAGAAAAACCCTCTCTTCGCCGAATGTCCTAATGAACCTGATCGCATGATCGTAGCGGATCTTTATCAGCTCGCGCCTAATACGCAAATGCTGCCTGATTATGCTCTGCTCAAGTCGATCAAGAAAATCTGTTTATCGCAGCTCGATATCAAGGTCAGAAACTTTTCGGAAGGCTTCCCCGGCATCGCCAACCTTTTCGAATGGTTCAGTCTTGATATGAACTTTATTGTGAAGGTGCCGCAGGACGGTGTCTATCAGTTTAAGCTGATCTCTGATGATGGGGCGAACCTTTACATCACCGATCAAAAAGTAATCGACAATGACGGCGTTCATGCCGTGCAGGAAAAAATGGGGAGCGCGACCTTGAAAGCTGGTGACGTGAACTTTCGAGTCAGCTATTTCCAAGGTCCCCGCCTGAGTATCGCGCTGGAGCTTTTATGGAAAGGCCCGAACGATGCCGAGTTCA
>JBGSRE010000538.1:0-2496 GCA_041737755.1 Oligoflexus sp. | reverse complement strand
GCGCTGCCGCAGCTCGTTGGCCTTAAAGAACAAGCTTAGTCTCAGCAACCCTACCTGGGAAACGGGTGCTGTAAGTATGCCTACAGCAGCAACAAGTTCGCCGACTCCAGCTGCTGAAACAGTCGACCCGAACCAAGCCGGCTGCACCCAAGTCATGGCGAGCGAAGCAGCAGCAAAAACTGGCTCCGTGACCGCCGATGATGCCATGAGTTCTAGCATTCCCGCGTCGACGGATTCACTCGGCTCAGAAAGCGCTCCAATGCCCCCAGGTGGTACAGGTCAAGGACAGCCGATAGCAGCCGGTCTGCTGACCGCGGGTGCCTTTGATGATGCGTTGAATCTAGAGGTTTTTAAGAAATACTGGGCGAATCTGAGCAAAGATGGGATGGCATGGGATACCGGCAGCCAAGCCCAGATACAATGGCCCAAGATCGATAATTTGATCCTTCCCAAACGTTTTGCCGCGAGCAAGCCGACCAGCCTTGATCTTTCTCTCATCATTGATGTGACAGGCTCAATGGGCGATGAACTCGAATACATTAAAAAAGAGCTCAAGTCTATTTCCAGTACGATTCAGCAGCGTTACCCTGGTGTCAAGCAGCGCTTCTCACTGATAGTCTACAAAGACCAGGGAGATGAATTCGTTACCCGAGGCCATCAATTTACTGAAGATCTCGCGAGCGTTCAGAGCTTCCTCGATCAGCAGTCAGCTGGCGGCGGTGGTGACTATCCAGAGGCCTTGGATGTCGCGCTCAGCGAGGCAAACAGCAATCTTCAGTGGGGCGACGCACAAACTGCAAAACTCAGCTTTCTCATTGCTGATGCTCCGGCGCATGATGACAAGCTGTCCCAAACTTTTGCCAACATTCAACTGCTTAAAGATAAGGGCGTGCATGTTTATCCTGTCGCCGCAAGCGGAGTCGGTGATAGTGCCGAGCGAATCATGCGCTACGCGGCCTTGGTCACAGCTGGTGAATACCTATTCCTCACCGATGATTCGCGAATTGGCAACCCTCATGCAGAGCCGCATATCCCCTGCTACCATGTCCGCAAGTTAAATGAGCTTATGATAGCAACTATCAGTGCGGAGCTTGAGCAGCAAAGACGTGATCCGCTGCCCAGTGAAATTATTCGAACAGTTGGAACACCGCTCTTGGGAGTCTGTCAGTAAGCGAAGGCGAGGCGCTGGGGCTGCGAAACAAGCGTTTCCTGGCTCCTGGCATGCCCCTTTCACGCTTGAAATACCATTAAGCTCCCAGGCCGAGGCGCTTTTAGCGCCGGCCTCTGGCTCAGCAATGGATTTGAGTGTCGAGCAAAAAACGCTTGGACTTGAGGCTGCAAAGTTCATTTGATAAGAAGGTCTTCTACAAAATAATCCCGCCCTTATACATCCTTCGATCGGCTTTTCTAGGACTTAATCTCACCAATACTACCAACGCTGAGTATTTAAACCAAGTCACGTAATCTCGGGCGCGCAGCCTACATTTCGATCTAAAATGGGGTAGCGTCGCTGCCGTCCGCTTGCTTTTTTTTCTGTTGGCGACGCCAAATCTTTTCGGCTTTTAAATCAATTTCATATTTAGCGATATAAGCAGCCACAGTCGATAGCGCAATGGATGGAATAGCTTGCTTTTTGGCTTTAGCGATCACGATTTGTGAGCTAGCATCCATATAATCTAAAATCTCAAGGCTAACAAACTCCTCAATTCGTGACACCCGAATATCAGCAGTTTCTCCCTTATGCCCAAAACTCAGTATGTCTGATATAGATTTGAATATAGGCTTTGCATGATTTAATGCATCAGGGACAATTAAAACGTCTGTCATTGTTTGATTTCTTGCTTTGGCGGTTCGTGCCACTTCAAAAAAATCATTGTCTCGGGATACGATAAACCAACCTTTTGATGCCGCTTCCTGATAAATAATATAATCTTCGGTTTCAGCATGCAAACCGCTGGAATCCAAGCCGACAGATACTATTGTCCAATTTCTGGATTGTAGCTCAAGTATGGCCTGACGATGCAATTCTAGCCATGTAGAGTTTTTATCCGCGATTAGAATGACAGACATCAATGCTTTTCCTTGTTTGCCACATCTACTTCCTCAGGAAATCGTTCGCAAAAATAAATAGCTTCCAAGATCGCTGCTAGTGGCAGATTAAGTGCATCGGCTATCTCTTCTGGATCTTCTTCCCTGGCAATCATTCCGATAATAGCGGGGATAGCCGCAATCCTACTTTCTTTGAATTTTATCTTCCTACCTTCACGAATCAGGTAGCGAAAACCATGAATCGGCGATTGTGCGTCCCTAAGTGGAGGAACTTCACTTGCAATCTGAGACGCACGATTCTTACCGCTAGCGATCATGAATTCAGATAGTTCTTCGCCAGCTTTCGCCGCAGCTTTTAGAAATTCATTCTTTGTGGTCTCTGAGACTCGTATTTCAATCTTTTGTGTTTTTAAAGCTTTTGTCATGTCTAGCACTCCTTCCTTTTTA
>JBGSRE010000532.1:0-2978 GCA_041737755.1 Oligoflexus sp. | reverse complement strand
GGCGGACACGGCTTGCTCTGTCAAAGAATCCACGTCATCAACATGGAGATGAAGGCCAGGACTTCCTTGATTCGGGAGCTGACCGCAGACTCAAGAGTACCGGTTCATGCCTGAATCCAATTTTTCAATCTGGATGTCTATAGTCTTGTGCTGTAAAAATTTTCGCCAATGGCCCGGTTAAATGCCGGGCGAAAATTTCATAGCCAAGATACGTGGGATGCAAAAAATCCGCAAACTCGGCCTTCGAAAGAGAGCCATCCTCTTGTAAAAACGCCGCCTCCAGGTTCAAAAATTGGACCAGGGCCTTCGGGTCACTGAATTTCTGGCCCAATGCTGCGTTTACTGCCTGGATGGGCTGTCGACGCGGATCGTCCCATCTTTCTCCGGCAGGCAGAATACCCAGCAAAAGAATCGGCGTTGTCGGCAGCCGCTCCTGGATAGATTTGACGACAGCCTCCACACCAGCCACCGTATCCGGCACCGAATTTCCCCAACCCAGATTATTGGTTCCTATCAAGAGCACCAATGCCTTGGGATCAAGACCATCTAACTCACCAGCCCGAATCCGCCAAAGGACTTGCTGGGTTTTGTCACCACCGATCCCAAGACGCAAGGGTTGATAGCCGCCAAAGGCTTGATCCCAGACATCGCGGGCAATATCCGTCCAGCCCTGGGTTATGGAATCACCCATAAAAATCAGCTTCGCCGCCGACCGGGTCGGATCCATGATATGGGCTTCTACTCTTTCACACCATTGCTGGCGCGACATCCATTCATAATCAACGAGCAAGGGCGATGGCAGCCAAGGTCGCTCTGCATCCTGAGTCACAGGCGCTGGGCATGAATTTCTATCGCCAGCAGCAGACAGCATAGCAGTCCCTCCGAACAAGCTTAGAAGCAGGAAACGGACAAAAAATAAGCTCAACATTGCTATTACCTTTAAATCAAAAAGTTTAAGGGAGCTGTGAGCAGTTCACCTTGCAGATGAAAGGATTGCAGTCCCGCCTGACGAGCCGCTTCTACATTGGCAAGATTGTCATCGATAAAGAGGGTGGCGGCTGGATCCAAGCCGTGGCGGCTCGTTACATAGCGATAGATATCGGGATTGGGTTTCCGCAAACCCATCTGATGTGAATAGTAAGCGGCTTCAAAATAATCATCAAAGGCCGGACCTTGCAAGGCTTGGTCGGCTATCTGTTCGAACGCAGTTTTGTGAATGACATTGGTGTTGCTCAGGAGGAACACCCGATGTCTTGCCGCCACACGTTTCACAAAATCCATTCTCGCCAACGGCAGATCACCAAGCATGGCATTCCATGCCTGATCAATGGCTTCATTCGGCAGTGTTCGACCGGCCAAAAGGCATATCGATCGACGAAATTCTTCCGGCTCGATATGTCCCGTTTCCAGATCATCGAACAACGCGGTTTGACGACTTTGCTGATAATACTCTTCGGTACGCGGCCCAATCAATTGCCGTAAAGCTTTTTCTGTGGCGCGATAGTCGATATTCAGAATCACACCACCTAGATCAAAAATGACAGCATTCACAGCTTCCATAAACAGCCTCCTGAGTTAGGATCAAGCACTTGCGTCGGAAGCTTATAAAAAGATTGCCAACCGACTTGTCACCCGCTTGCTTCTGCCCTTAGAATTCGGAGCAGGGCTTAAACACGAAAGGAAGCTATCATGGCAGAAAAATGGGCCGTCGTCACCGGTGCTTCAGGAGGCATAGGCCTCGAAATGGCCAAATTGCTGGCAAAACGCAGTTACAATTTAGTTCTGGTCGCCCGTTCCAAAGACAAATTGGAAGAGATCAAGCAGCAGCTGTCCCATGCTGATCTCAAGGTCCGCATCTGCTCCCTGGATCTGGCCGAAGCGGGATCGGCGGAAGCTTTGGTAAGGCAAACCGATCAGTGGGGGCTGGTGCCTGAAGTCCTCATCAACAACGCCGGTGTGGGCGCCTTTGGACATTTTCTGGAAAGCGATCTGAAGGACGCTCTGGCCATGATCGATCTCAATGTCAGCACTTTGGTCAAACTATCGCATCTTTACGGGCAGAAGATGCTGGCCAAAAAGCGCGGTTTCATGCTTCAGGTGGCATCCACCGCGGCCTATCAACCTCTGCCATCCTATGCCGTCTATGCTGCAAGCAAAAGTTTTGTACTGAGCTTTTCCCGAGCCTTTAATTACGAAGCTCGGCAGCATGGTGTCAGTTCCACCGCACTCTGCCCTGGACCGACTTCGACCGGCTTTTTCGCCAATGCCCATCATACTCTGAACAAATCCTTCGAAATGATGCTGATGCAGCCTGATGATGTGGCTCAGCAGGGCCTTAACGCCATGTTTGCCAGGGAAGAGTACCATGTTGCCGGACTGCTGAATAAGGTTTCGGCTTTCCTGCCCCGCCTCCTTCCGGCCGGAATTGTTGTTCGCAGCGCAGCCTTCCTCATGCGCTAGAGAAAGCGGCTAGCTTGGCCTTTTTATGAGGGAAATGAAGTAAACTTACATCTTTTTACTCCGTTTCCGTTTCCAGAAAATCCCCCATACTGCCTATCGCCGTTATGAGTTGGGTAGAAATTCTTTCATAAAACTCTTTCTCTTTCTTTTAGAATCTTGTAACTTTACTACATACGATTTCAGTAACGAAATCGGCGTACAGGTCCAGCTCGAGAAGACATGTGGCCCGTCCTAGAGCTTGGAATTCCGTTCATCACATCCCTATTCAGTGGGAAGTCATTCCCCTGTTTCTTAAGCAGCCCGGCACATCCCCCCGCCGGGCTTTTTTTCGTGCACTTTTTGCCAGTTTATCCCTAAAAAAAGGGCATCATCTGCCCCTACTTAGTTTCTGGCGCTTAAGCGCCAGAAACTATCCAGAGCGTAGCGATGGATCTCGGTGCACTACCCATAGCGTTTTTAGTCTTTATTACTATTTCAAAATCTTGTCTCTCAAATTTCCTACTTTTGTTCAAGCTGCT
>JBGSRE010000521.1:0-2047 GCA_041737755.1 Oligoflexus sp. | reverse complement strand
GTGCGGCTGCATCAGGCGGGACAGTTTCAGCCAATTTTACTTCGGCATTTTTAAAGATCACAGCCAGCTTCACAAAAGTTCCGGTAGCATCGCTGATCGCCAAATCCCTGTTTTCAATCAGCGGACCATGAGGCAGGGATTCGGGAATGATGGGAAACGAGGCTTCACCGACTTTGGTGTCGGAACCCCAGAAGCCAAATTTTCGGCTCTTTTCGAACATTTCCACGCGGCAGAAGATCGAAAATTCATCTTCAGAGACCTTATATTTTCGCATCGTTTCGGCGGCGATTTCGCGCATCGCATCGCCCTTTATGGCGATAGAAAAAAGCGGATTCGGCTTTTTATCTGGAATCCAATGCTTCAGGCTCTTGATTTCAATCTGACCGAATTCACCCACTTCATTTTCTATTTTTTGTCGTTCGGCAAAAGTCTTCTTCATTTCTTCTTTAAGAATCGGTAAGGCGCTGAGCGTGATCTTAAAAGCATAGCTATTGATGCCTGCTGAATTCTGATTGCCAGAACGAAGAGTCTTGATGGTCACGCTTAGATCGAGTTTGTCGTAATCAGTCAGATGCGACTCGGTCTTGGCCCAGGCCAAAGCAGGCAAAAACAGGAGGGTGATCGTAAGCATTTGGAGCATGCAAAGCCTTCCTTATGGTCTGGACTTATTTTCGGCAATAAAATTCAAGGGATTGAGCTTTTCTTGACGGATTTTTTTTGGCACATAGGAAAAAAGCTCCGAATTTCGACAGGAGGAATCGGGCTTGCGGTGGGGACGGGAGCCCTGCAAGAAATGGAAATTTCCCGTAAAAAAGCCTCTGGCAGGGGGAGCACAACGCGCTGTTGACAGGGCTGATGTCCTGCCTTAGTCTGCGATGCTTGCAGGAATTTTATGCGCAAATTAGACATGATTGGGCCTATGGAAGCTTCCCTGAGTATTCTCTTTCAAGACCAGCATCTGGTGGCAGTTAACAAGCCGGCTCGTTTGCTTGTAGCTTCCGATCCTAGTGGTGATCAGACTCTCTTGGAACGGGTCCGTATCTGGAATGCAGCTCGCCAGGAAGAGGGAAAAAAAGGCTACTGTGTGCCCATCCACTTCTTGGATCGACCGGTCTCTGGACTCGTCCTTTTTGGATTGAGCAGCAAAGCTACGGCACGCTTGAATGAAATGTTTCGCTCACGTCTCTTGCAAAAAATTTATATCGCTATCGTGGAAGGCGTTCCTGAGCGCAAGGCCGGCAAGCTGGAGCATTTTTTGGTCAAAGATAAGAGCAGCAACCTGACCCGCATCACAGGCGCCAAAGATCCCGAAGGCAAACTTAGCATTCTTCGCTATGAAGTGATCGCGCAGCATGGGGATCGGACTTGGATTCGAGTTCGGCCTGAAACAGGTCGCAGTCATCAGATTCGGGTGCAGCTGGCCTCGCTGGGAACACCGATCATCGGCGACAGCAAGTATGGATCGCGTTCGACCTGGGATGGCCGAATAGCTTTGCACGCCTTTTGTTTGCAATTGAAGCATCCCGTGGGTGGAGCGCCCTTGGAACTGGAAGCACCTTTACCAGATTATTGGACTGAAATGTGGCCCGAACCCTGGCCATTGACCGCTATGAGAGAAAAAAATTATGAACAATTTTAGATCTTCACCGAAATCGCCCAAGATCCAGACGACCTCCCTTTGGGATTTTCCATCCCAGCACTATGGTGAGGATATGCAGGGCGATTCAGAGTATATTGGGGCCACGCCTTCTTATGTAATCTGGAATCTTCTACATCGCTTTACCAAGCCTGGTGCGGTGGTGATCGATCCCATGTGTGGCAGTGGCACTAGCATCGATGTTTGTAAAGATCTGGATCGACTCGGTCGAGGTTTTGATATTGCCCCTTCACGTCCTGATATCGAAAAGGCGGATGCCCGCCATCTGCCACTCCCCGATGCGAGTGTGGACTTCGCTTTTGTGGATCCGCCCTATTCCACCCATATCAAGTATTCTGGTGATAAGCAGTGTATCGGCGAATTGGATTTATGTCACGATTCGCCAGCAAC
>JBGSRE010000512.1:0-2865 GCA_041737755.1 Oligoflexus sp. | reverse complement strand
TTCTATAACGACGATTTCGCTGTTCCAGATGATCTCAAAATGCCTCTACGTAAGATCTTTGTTCATCTCTTCCGCAACTCCGTCGATCATGGTATCGAGTTTCCCGATCAACGACTTGCGAACAAGAAACCCAAAAGAGGTCGCATTTCGGTTCGTGTCGAGGAGGCTGATGCTGACCTATGTATCACTTACATGGACGATGGACGAGGTCTGGCGCTTGACAAAATTAAGGCCAAGGCCTTGGATCAGGGTCTTATTGACAGCAAAGCGGTTCTCTCTGAATTGCAGCTGGCTCAACTTATTTTTAAGGCGAACCTCTCGACTGTGAACGAAGTGACAGAAATCTCCGGTCGAGGCGTTGGAATGGATGCCGTGCAGGGCTTTATTGAAGAGGTTGGGGGCCGGATTGAGATTGTCCTAAATGGCACCTCAGTCGGGGGCTATGTGCCCTTTGAGTTTCGCATACACCTGCCCTATCTGAAGCAGAAACTGCCCGCAAACATGCCGAATGTCGTGGCTGTTTAATCCAGGCAGTGGCTGTTTTTCTTCCTTTGTCATATCATTCTGAAAATACATTCCTCATGAGCCTCTATCCAGAGGCTGGGGAATGACTTCTCCATTTTAGGATGACCCATGCATTCATCTCATGAATCCCCGGCTCCCTTGGCTCATCGAGAGGGATCTGAAATTATACACGTTTCGCAGCTGAGCAAAACCTATGCTTCTGGGTTTTGTGCGTTGAAGAATATTAATTTGAAAATTAAAAAGGGTGAAATTTTTGCTCTGCTTGGACCGAATGGCGCCGGCAAAACCACCCTTATCAACATCATCTGTGGAATCGTCAATCCAAGTTCGGGCAAAGTCTTGGCGGACGGCCATGACATCATTCATGAGTATCGCGCCTCGCGTTCCAAGATTGGTCTCGTTCCACAAGAGCTGACCAGTGATATGTTTGAAACAGTATGGAATACCGTGAAGTTCAGTCGCGGATTATTTGGTAAGTCACCCAATCCTGGCTATCTGGAAAAAGTTCTTAAAGATCTTTCCCTTTGGGACAAGAAAGATAGCAAAATAATGACCCTTTCGGGAGGGATGAAGCGTCGCGTGATGATCGCCAAGGCCCTTTCCCATGAGCCTCAGATCCTGTTTTTGGATGAACCGACTGCCGGCGTGGATGTCGAATTACGCCGCGATATGTGGAAGATGGTTCGTGAGCTTAGGTCCAAAGGAGTGACTATTATCCTCACCACCCACTATATTGAGGAAGCGGAAGAAATGGCCGATCGGGTGGGAGTGATCAATAAGGGTGAAATTATTTTAGTGGAAGAGAAAGCGGTCTTGATGCAAAAGCTTGGCAAAAAGCAACTGACTTTGACTCTTCAGAGTCCTCTGCAGGCTTTACCTGCAGAACTCTTGGATCCGCGCTTGGAGATTATTGATGAGGGTCGAAAGCTAAGCTATACCTTCGATGCCAAAAGTGAGCAAACCGGAATTGCGAGTTTGCTGCGAAGATTGGGTGACTCAGGCATTGATTTCAAAGACCTTCAAACATCAGAAAGTTCGCTAGAAGACATTTTTGTTGGGCTTGTGAAAGGCAAATCATGAACATCTACGCAATCAAGTCCATCTATTACTTTGAGATGGCCAGATTTTTTCGAACTATCTTTCAAAGCATCGCATCACCGGTGATTTCGACTTCTCTTTATTTCATTGTCTTTGGATCGGCGATCGGTTCGCGTATGGCCCAGGTGGATGGAATCAGCTACGGGGCTTTTATTGTGCCTGGCTTGATTATGCTTTCGATTCTGACGGAAAGTATTTCCAATGCTTCCTTCGGCATTTATTTTCCAAAATATTCGGGCACAATTTATGAAGTTCTTTCTGCGCCGGTTTCGCCCTTTGAAATCGTCACGGGTTATGTAGGAGCCGCAGCCACCAAATCCATACTGCTCGGCCTTATTATTCTGGGTACGGCCCGACTTTTTGTTGATATTTCGATTCAACACCCATTGTGGATGCTGTCTTTTTTGGTGTTGACCTCGGTATCTTTTAGTTTGTTTGGATTTATCATTGGTATTTGGGCCGATGGCTTTGAGAAACTTCAGGTCATTCCCATGATGATCATTACGCCTTTGACTTTCCTTGGTGGCAGTTTTTATTCGATTAGTATGCTGCCTCCTCTTTGGCAGAAGATTACTCTCTTTAATCCTGTTGTTTACCTCGTCAGTGGCTTTCGTTGGAGTTTTTATGGGGTGTCTGATGTTGGTGTTGGAGCTAGTTTGGGAATGACCCTGGCGTTCATGCTGCTTTGTTTGCTTGCGGTTTGGTATATTTTTAAGACGGGTTACAAGATCAAGACTTAGTGGGGGAAAAGCCCTTTGCAATCCATCACGAGTGGAGTGGCGAAGATCGGTCTTACGTGAGTCCCGGAATCCCATGAAAATACCAATTATACTGGATGGATGCTGACTCCCATTCGGGGAGAAATAAAAGTCACCTCGAATATCAGTGGGTTATATGATGTTGTTTGGTGGGCGACGAAAGTATAAGAGTCAGCGATGGTTACGGGCCCAAGCTAAAGTTTTATCGCATATCTTCCGAAGATATAGTATATTTCTTCTGGATAGCCAGAGAGGCATGCTATGAAGACCCAGCAGGTAAAAGACAGTATCGAAACACTTATCAAACAACTTTCCGTTACCCGGACTCAGTTGGCGGCTATGCTTGGCGTATCCGACAGAGCTTTGAGTGATTGGGCAAATAAGTCACTTGAAGAAATGACCACAGAGAAGGCACAACGGTTTCGTCGCCTTGTTGAAGTTGTCAGTTACCTGAACGCTAAGGTTGGTGGCAAGAATCTCAATA
>JBGSRE010000496.1:0-3548 GCA_041737755.1 Oligoflexus sp. | reverse complement strand
GCGAAGGATCTCGTCAGAGCGTAGCGAAGGATCTCGTCAGAGCGAAGCGAAGGATCTCGTCAGAGCGAAGCGAAGGATCTCGTCAGAGCGAAGCGAAGGATCTCGTCAGAGCGAAGCGAAGGATCTCGTCAGAGCGAAGCGAAGGATCTCGTGGAATCAGGCACTTATCGGGGAGATCCTTCGTCGTTTCACTCCTCAGGATAGTCTCTGGCGCTTTAGGCGCCAGAGACTAGTTAAGGCTCAAAGGCTTGGGTGAAAAATCTTTCGCAAAAAGATTTACATGCTCATCTTTTCCAAGTATAAATCCGTTGTTTTTGACATATCTTTTATGATTATCAGCCGAGCCGAAATAGCCAGCCCACTGACAGGCAGTTTGCGGCCCCTGTCTTAGCTTGAACACGGAGATCCCATGAAACTTTTCAGTAGCTTAGTCTTTATTCTGTCGCTTGGGACCATCAGCCCGATCCAGGCCGCAGAGATTCCCGGCTTTATCCCAGAAGATCAATTACTCCGGGAATATGACCTGAAGATTGCGCCCAATTTCGCCGCCGGAGAACTCTCGACTTTCATAGGCAAGGATGGGATCTCACTGAGCTATCGTCGTATTCTCAAGGCTGATGCTCGGGCGAATATTGTGCTGTTGCATGGTTTCAATGAAGGCGAATCGAAGTACGCTGAGCTTGCCTATATTTTCGGGCAATCCGGCTACAACGTCCATATCTACGAACATCGTGGCTTCGGCAACTCCGAGCGCCTCGTGCCAGGCGAACCGACCAAGGCTTGGGTCCGCGATTTCGATGATTACGTGGTCGACCTGAACACTTTCTTCAGCCAGGTTTTCGATGCCCAAGGTCTGCCGACTTACATCTTTGCTCACTCGATGGGTGCGGTGGTCACCGCTCGTTACCTGCAGCAGTATCCCAACACAATCGTCAAAGCCGTGTTTTCATCGCCGATGATTCAACCCAACTCGGACCCTTATCCTGCTCCGGTGGCATTGGGGATAGCCAGGGCGGCGGTTCTCGCCGGCCAAAGCCGCAACTTTGCCCTCGGCCAGGATCCGTTCCCAAATGGTCAGCCCGCAGAGTCCAAGTCCGATTCGTCCTCAGCTGTGCGAGTCGATCGCTATCTGGCTGAGCGCGAAGCGATCGGCTATCTAGCGATCGGTGCGACCTGGCGTTGGGTTCAAGAATCGCTTAAGCAAACCTCGAGCACCATCGATCGACGCAATACGGCAAAGATCAAAACGCCGATTCTTTTGTTCCAAGCCACAGCAGATAAGTATGTGAACCCCGAGCCCCAAGTGACCTTCTGCAAGCGTTTGCCGAACTGCAGTTTGGAACTCGTGACGGGTGCCGAGCATGCGATCTTCTATGAGCGGGACGAATTCCTCGTCCCTTATCTGCAAAAGGTTCTCGCCTTTCTGCAGTAAAGCAGAGCCGGGGTCAGGGCTCCGGTTGCTTTCTTTAATAGGCCCTTGGCTTATTTCTTCACAGCTGATTTTTCAATAACCACAACTGCCGATGTCTGACCGCTTTGTGAGCCTTTGCTTTCAATCTTCTTCACCAACTCAAGGCTGGCGTCATCCATGACAACCCCAAAGACCACATGGCGTCCATCCAGCCAAGGCGTGGTCACGGTGGTGATAAAGAACTGCGAACCATTGGTATCTGGGCCAGCATTGGCCATACTCAGGTAGCCTGGGCCAAGATGTTTTTTGGTGAAATTCTCGTCTTTAAACTTCGCCCCATAGATGGATTCGCCGCCAGTGCCATCACCATTGGTGATATCACCGCCCTGCAGCATAAAACTAGGAATGATGCGGTGAAATTTATTACCGGTATAGGTGAGGAGCTTGCCGGTGCTGCCCTTTTTATCACCTTTGCAAATAGCCATGAAATTGTCAGCCGTTTTGGGCACGATTTTGCCGAACACACCGATGACGATCGTACCCTCTTTTTTGCCATCAATCGTGACTCATCCTGTTGCCCTTGCTTGTGAATCATTTGCAACAGCATTTTACGAAAAGATACGGTGCAGCGTGTGGGCCAGACAGCGTATAGTGGCGATGCTCAAGATCAGACACGAGGGGGAGTGGTTCGATGCGTATACTTATGTTTGGCTGGGAATTTCCCCCATTCATCAGCGGTGGCCTGGGCACAGCCTGCTATGGCATGACAAGGCATCTGGCGGAAAGTGGTGAAGAGGTGCTGTTCGTCCTGCCCAAGGCCCAAGCATCTATGCCCCGCGAAGGCTACCGTGTGCTATCCGCAGACGAGGCGAATCAGCATAAAAAGTCTGGAGCATTTCCGTTACCAGACACGGTCACTGTCATTACGGTAGAAACCGCTCTGCACCCCTATCTGAATCAAAAAGAATATGGACGAATGCTGCAGCGTTACCAGGGGAATACTCCGCTCGGCCAGACTGCGGCTCCAAGTATTATCAGCCTCTCAGGTCACTACAGCCACAAGCTCTTTGAAGAGGTGCAGCGATTTACTGAGGTTGGCTGGCACCTGGGCCATGAAGCTGAATATGATGTCATTCATGCTCACGATTGGATGACCTTCCCGGCCGCGGCCGAGGCTAAGAAGCGTTCGGGTAAGCCGATGATTGCCCATGTCCATGCCACGGAATTTGACCGCACGGGCAATCATCCCAACGAGCATATCTATCAAATGGAAAAAAATGGGATGGAGCAGGCGGATCGAATTGTCGCCGTCAGTCACCGAACGAAGCAAACTCTCATTGATCGCTATTATATTGCAGAAGATAAAATTGAAGTCGTGCACAATGCCGTCAGTCACGAAAAGCTGGTCGATCCTCTGACATTCCGCAAAGGATTCAAAGAAAAGCTGGTGATATTTGTCGGCCGAATTACGCTGCAAAAGGGCCCAGAATATTTTCTGCGCGCAGCCGCCCGAGTTCTCAAGGATGATCCAAATTACCGTTTCGTCATGTGCGGAGCCGGCGACATGCTACCGCGTATGATTGAAGAAGCGGCTGCCTTGCGGATCCAGCATCGCTTTCATTTTACCGGCTTTTTGCAGGGCGCGGCGGTCGATAAACTCTATTCGATGGCTGATCTCTTTGTCATGACATCGGTATCGGAACCCTTTGGTTTAACACCATTCGAAGCCATGCGTTACGATGTTCCAGTCATCGTTTCCAAGCAGGCCGGCGCGGCCGAACTCTTGCCGCATTCGGTCCAGGTCGATTTTTGGGACCAAAAGCGATTGGCCAGTATGATGATCGAGTTTTGCGAAAATAGACGTCTGCAAAGCCATGTGATCGCTGCGCAGAAGGATACACTGCAAAATATGTCCTGGCATAAGGTTGCGGAGCAGTTAAAAGCCATTTATCGCAAGGTGATACCTCTATGACGAGCCTCTGCTTTTATTTTCAGGTTCATCAGCCCTTTCGTCTGCGCAAGGATTACGATTTTTTTAAAATCGGTTGGGATCATCACTACGAGGATCATGCAAGCAATTCTGCAATCATGCAAAAAGTTGCCGATAAGTGCTATCGGCCTATGAATGAATTGCTCC